>JAHDBB010000263.1 GCA_020630635.1 Chitinophagales bacterium | reverse complement strand
ACCAGATAATCATGATAATTTAAAGAAGTCGCATGCCATTTTACTAAGACTTCATTTTCTTTAGGATTGGGCTGTTCTTGTTCCACAACAGTCAAGTTATCCAATCCTCCCGAATTTTTAATTGCTATTACTTTCATTTTAAGATATTTTGAAGCAAAAGTAATAAGAATCATATACAAAAAAAAGAACCCTTGCACAAGGCAAAGGTTCTACTAAACACTAAACTGGAATTTGGAAACTGCGATGTTGCAGTTGTATATATAAAGTCAGACAATCTGTATTATTCTTATAATTTATGTATAGTAAATCCGACAGATTCTAAAATCCATGCAATGAAAAAAGTAGTTAAACAAACCAATCAAACCAACTTTTAATGATGAAACCAAAATTGTATTACACAACATGTAGATTTCAGAAAACCATCGGATTTTACTAAATGCACACTAAACAAAGGAAGGGCAGTACTCCAAACACTCAAACGTACTGCACCATTCCTCACAAAATAAAACAAACACTAATACGGGAAAAATTATATTAAAAACACGAGGGGGAAATAGGTTATAATGGTTAATTATTTCATTTTATTAAAAGGGCATCGCACCACGATTCAATAACATAAATTCATTGACAATTACTTCTGTAATATAGCGAGCAACACCTTTGTCATCGGTATAAGAACGATGAGTCAATTTACCTTCTAAAGCAATCTCACTGCCTTTTTTTAAGAGCTTTTCCATCTTTTCAGCAGTTTTGCCCCACGCAACTAGTCTATGCCATTGAGTTTCATCTTTTTGTTCACCTTGCGTATTGGTATAACGATCATTGGTTGCCAAATTAGCTTTGACCAAAATGCGGCCACTATCTAGCTTTTTAAGCTCTGGATCATTTCCTAAATTACCAATAAGCTGAACTTTGTTTTTTAAATTGTTCATAGCGTTAAAAAATTAGGGTTTAAATAATTTGATTAAATAGGAAGGATGTTAGACATAATCACCAAAAACATAACATCCTTCATATTTTATAATGCAAAACTTCTAAAATGCAAGCGTTTTTTGTAGGTTATTTAATAGGTTCTGGTTAAAAAATGGGAAATCCTCTTCTAATATTTGTATCTGGTTTTTGACCACATTACCAAATTGATTTTGGGTATTTTGGATAAGGTTAATATATTTTTGTCCATTAGAATTTTGGCAAAGATTGAGGCACAAAGTACTGTTAAAAGTATTCAGCATTTGACCACAAATGAGATGGTGAGTCTCTTCTAATTCTTTTGGAGTTTGTTGAGTGAAGTTGTATCGAAGCTTGCTTTTTAAAGTATTGGCTTGTTGACTCCATGAGTCAAAGATTGGAGAAGTTTTCATCTTTTTAGTTTTTTGGTTTTGAGTTGTGAATTAATGAACTAACATGAATTTTGGATTAGTAAAACTCTAAATGATTGATTTATAAATTTTTAAATTCGACAATCAAATGAGAACCGAAAAAGAAGCGTTGGCATGCTAAACTTCGGGGTGGCGAGGCGTTGGCTTTGTGCCAAGAACCATAAGTTTAGCGAGATTTTTGCTTCATTTTTATCGACTGAAAAATGAAGGCCCGTCTGGCGAAGACAAGGAAACGAACAGTCAAAACACACAGATAACGGTTTACAAAAAATACCATTTTAATCCCAAATTCACATTGAACTATGAAAAACAAAGGGTTCCTTCTTAAAATCCCTGCCCAGAAGGAACCAACTTTGTCTTGTTTTTCATTCAAAATATATTAGTAATGGTTGGAACATTACTACTTAACTGGCAACTGCTCTTTGTTGATTTTCATTATCAGTGTCATCCTCTTGTTCTTGCTTACGATTGACCATCATAAAATCATTGACCAATACTTCCGTAATTTGATGATTATTGCCATTTTTATCTTGATAGGAGCGATTTTGTAACTTGCCCAATACAACCACCATACTTCCTTTTTTGAGGAATCTTGCCATCAACTGGGCAGTTTTACCAAAAGCAATCAAACGATGCCACTGGGTCTCTTGAACTTTCTCACCTTGACGATTAACATACATAACATTGGTAGCCATAGCAGTTTTGGCAACGGCTGTTCCATTGTCTAAAAGATTTAATTCTGGTGCGCGTCCTAAATTACCTATAAGATGTACCTTATTATTCAATGAATGCATAACAACTAAATTTAGGGTTAAGAAATAGATGATTTTTTGAAAAGAGTAGGAACAGATAGCATCTGTTCTTCAAAAAATCTTTTACAATAATTAGTTTTTTGAGAATGGGTATGTTGTTTAAGAAGCAAACACAATCTACTTAACAGTCACCAGTCACTATGACTTGTCACTATATAGACATAGCTTGCCTATCCCAAAAATGATTTTAGGAGATTGGAAAAGAAGAATCAAGTGATGTTAACCACCTTGTTGCATAGACAAAAACAAGTTCTGCATCAATTCTGATATATGATGGACCTGTTTGCTGCGCCTTTCCAAAAAGGGTAATGAATGAAGGTTGTTTTTCTTAGGGCTACTGGCTGGTATTTGCCCTATTGTGGTAGGATCAAGAAAAGGGTTTTCTTTTGTTGATTTTGTGCCTACTCCTAAATTACTTTCTGATTGTACCTTATTATTAAACTGATTCATGCCTAAAATTTAGGATTACTAAAATATACCTTAAAATCTCAAAAAGAACAAACTCAATATCTTTGTTATATTGATACTGCAAATGTAAAACAAGATATGGGTACTTGCCAAATCTTTTGCCGATTATTTTCGATTATATTCGTTTGTAATCGTTTTATTTACTGATAAACAAGTGTTTATGTGTTTTTGGATGTTGCCAAAGAGTCTATTAACAAGAGGTGAATTTTCTAAATGAGCAACGTTCTAACCATGCAAAATAGCCCCGACTCAATTAAATTCTAAGTCTTAATTTCAAAAATTGGTAGTTCTTAAATGTAATGCTATTTTAAGCGATGAATCTTTTGATAGCAAGGGAATGAATTCCCTCGCTCAGTAAGATTTCAAATAAGGTCAAAACGAGGAACTTCAGTCCCGCAAATAATGCCCAGACTTGTTTTTGAGAGTTTGGCGACAAAGCTTCGTATCGGAAAAGGAATGAATTCCTTCTCTTTGAAAATAGGTGAGTTTCTTTTGAGCGAGGGATTTTAATCCCTTGTGAAATAGTTACGGTTCGCTAAAAATATAGCATTACAAATATAGGACTACCCAAAATTTTAATCGGTTCAGTTTGTGGAGCGTTCTGTCCTTAACGATCTAGCCCCGATAGAAGTGGTATCAACAACGTGTTTGGCTAAAGGGTTGGGGAGGATTGGTGATAAGAACGGATAGCGGGACTTTCCATAACGACGAAGCAACTAAAAGTTCGCTCCTAAAAAACTTTACTTCCTTCTTTGGAGGAAGCCCCGAAAAGAACCGAAAAAATCAACGAATCAACAAAAAACTAGATCGCACTTCTCGAACTACACCACCCCGAAAAGTCGCTTTAGCCATATAAGTATAAGTCCCAACAGGAGCTACATAGATTCCATGTTTCCCATTCCAAGCAGACTCAAAATTATTCGTCTCAAAAACGGGTTCGCCCCAACGATTAAAAATCTTTAAATGAAAAAACTCAATCACTCCTTGAGACAAGCCTCTAAAAACATCATTTTGTCCATCTCCATTGGGAGAAAAAGCCGTCGGAAAAAGTAGATTGGTATCATTGGGAAGCACATTGACCGTCAATTCACCCATCTTTTCACAACCATATTGATCGGTCAAAATCGCTTGGTAAGTCGTGGTCATTTCAGGGCTTGCGATAGGATTCG
Organism: Chitinophagales bacterium; assembly: GCA_020630635.1. Lineage (GTDB taxonomy): Bacteria > Bacteroidota > Bacteroidia > Chitinophagales > UBA2359 > JAHDBB01. The sequence goes on along the minus strand of JAHDBB010000263.1, from coordinate 4,597 downwards.
GACAATTGGTACAACTCAATCCATCGCTTGGAAACCATTCATACATAACATCCAAAAAAGTATTGTAGGTAAGAGACAATTGCACGCTATCTTCTTCTAAAATTTCTTGTGGAGGCGATGGATCAATTTCCCAATACAAGGGTTGAAAAACAAGGGCTTCTGTGGTATAAACGCATCCATCAACATCTTCAATAAAAACAGTGTATAGATTCGGTGGGATATTTTCAAAAATAGGATCAGCTTGATAGTTGAATCCATCTAGAGAGTAACGCAAAGGAGGTGCGCCATTGACGACTTCCATTATTTCCAAACGACCATTGGTTTGCCCAAAACAAGAAACCGCTTGAGTTTCACAATATATTTCCACGACTCGTTCCAAGACACTAATCGTCACGAGTGAGTCACAACCATTGACATTTTGATAGATAAAAGAAGTATGGGAGTTTGGTGCAAAGTAGTTGCCTTGATAGTAAGCAAGTTCATCTTCGCACACCATCAATTCAATTAAGGTGGAATCACAGATTTGACTCCAGACAAGGGGATTGAAAAACAACCAAGCGAGCAAATTTAGAAGGAAAGTAGTGGTTTTTTCCATGAAAATAGTCTTTAAGGGATAGCACTCATTTCTTCTAACGTAGTTAGGTTACAAAACGTCTTTTACAACATTAATTAATCTTTAAGTTTTTATTCTTCTTATTGGATAAATTTAATATGTTTTTTTAATGTATTTTTTTAGGAGAGAACGAATGTTACTTCGTCGTGACAGGTCTCCCCGCTATCCGTTCTCATTGCTGTCGCCAACGTTTTAGGAAGCCAACGCCTCACACAGCAATACCACTACTATCGGGTCTAGATGGTTGAAGAATGTACTTCTTTGTTCTAGTATATAGTGGCGAAGGGACGGGCTGTTCATTTTTTACATGTTGGGACGAAAGGGGACGTTAAATTTTAAGGTTATTCGACTAGTTTATTTTTTCCCATCGTCTCAAAATGCAAGAAAAGAGCCGAAAAACGTCCCCTCGTCCCCAAATCTCACGAACAGAACCGTCCTGTCGTCCCAAAAGCCACAAAATGAGGACTATTGACCATCGACTTTGGACTTCTCAAAACGTCCCCTCGTCCCCAAAGCACGAACAGAGCCGCAAACGTCCCTTCGTCCCCAAAGCACGAACTGAACCACAAACGCCCCCTCGTCCCCAAAGCACGAACTGAACCACAATTTACCCAATACTATTATCCACCAGCTTCAATATCTCTACTTCCAATGCTTGAGCCTGTTCCACCATCTTTTGACCTTCCGACAATTTTTGTTCGACATAAGCCTTATCTTTTAAATCCCCTGCATTGATCTTGACATTGAGATAAGCCCCCATCACTGCCGAACGAGCGCACAAAGCCCCAACACCCGCATCAGAGGCAGAGTTAGGATTACCAAAAGTTGCCATAGCCTTCATCACTTCCATCGAATCCAAAGAAACTTGCATCACTTTAAAAGGAACTTCTATAGCATTTTTAGTAGCAGCAACCATTGCCTTTTTACGAGTTGCTTTATCTTCTTTAGAAGTTTTAGGCATTCGGATAGCCTCCATTATTTTATTAAAAGCCTGTGTATCTTCATCCACCAATTTTAAGAGTTCATCTTTATATCTTTGCCCTTTCTCTGCCCATACCGAAAACTCTTGCCAACGCTTGTCCCAACCTCGTTTGTGTGCCGATAAGTTGGCGACCATCGTACCCAAACTAACGCCCAATGCGCCCATATAAGCCGAGATAGAACCACCACCAGGTGCAGGAGATTCAGAAGCCGTTTCATCTGCAAAATCTGCCAAGTTCATTTTGATAAGTCTTTGAGAATCTGCACTATCCAATTGATATTCGATGATTTTTTGTTGAGGATCAAAGGGTCCTAGTTCGTCTAAGCCCATTGACTTGACGGCTATCTTTATCAACTCTGCATCGGATACACCCAAAGACCTTTTTTGTTTTTGGAGAAAATAACGTCCTGCTTCCAACAAAGATTTTAAAGGAATCAAGCCGACCAATTCAGAGCCAGTCACCCGCATTCCTCGACGAGTCGCACTTTCCACACAAGCTTCAAAAGCTTCGTGAACAGAGGTCGTGCTGATATTGGTGAGATTCATAGAGACTTGTGCCATTCCATACTCTTCGATGTACCAACCAATGGCTTTGACCGCTTTCAACATACCAGGTTCTCGGATAGGATTACCCTCTTCATCTCGCACAATTTCCCCAGAATAATAGCCGCCTTTTTTCTTGATACGTCCCTTTTCTCTCACATCAAAAGCGACCGCATTGGCTCGTCTTGTAGAAGTCGTATTCAGATTGACATTATAGGCAACCAAAAAGTCTCTCGCTCCAATGGCGGTTACTCCATACTTGGGGTTAAACTCGGAAGGTCCAAAATCGGGTTGCCAATCGGGTTTAGCTAATTTTTTGGGTAAGCCTTCATACTCACCTGCTCGAACCGTTGCCAAATTTTTGCGTTCTGGGCGAGTCGCAGCACTTTCATAGTAGTAACCCGATAAGCCCAATTCTTTGCCCACTCTTTCTCCTAATTGATGGGCATACTTGACCGTTTCTTCCATCGTGATATTGGCAAGTGGAATGAGGGGACAAACATCAGTAGCTCCGAATCGAGGATGTTCGCCACTATGTTTCGACATATCGATCACTTCATAGGCTTTTTTGATCGCTTGCAAAGCTCCTTCGACTACTGCTTCGGGTTCCCCTACAAAGGTTACAACTGTACGATTGGTCGCTGCTCCAGGATCAACATCTAAAAGTTTGACCCCTTCGACTGATTCGATGGCATCGGTAATCTGTTTGATGATATTCATATCTCGTCCCTCCGAAAAGTTGGGAACGCATTCTATTAGTTTTTTCATATTGATTTGATGTTAGTGACAAGTGACAAGTGACAAGTGATACATAAATTCTGCCAATTCTATAAATTCTTAAAAAATTCGAGTTAAGACAAGTGACTGGTGCTAAGAAATACTTTACCATAACCAATTAGCCCCGATAGTAGTGGTATGCTAAATGTAGCATTAGCCAAAAGGTTTTGCGTGGCTTTTAGCATAAGAACGGATAGCGGGACTTTCCAATACGACGAAGCTCCGAGCCTTTCGCTCCTAAAAGAAAGAACCACATTTACAATTCACCACTTATAATTCATCATTAAAGTTTCCTTCCCAAATCTTGCCATTCAATATAACCGTTTCGATAAGGTCGCTTCCGAAAGAGTAGGGAATAAAAGCAATAGAAGGAATCGGTTTGGTGATAAAGACATTGGCTTTTTTTCCTTTCATAATGCTGCCATGAGAATCGGTTAATTCCATCGCATAAGCACCATTGATGGTGGCAGCGTTGATCGCTTCTTCAGGAGTCATCTTCATCTTGATACAAGCTAAGGAAATCACAAAAGGCATCCTTCCCGATGGGGTAGAACCAGGATTGTAGTCTGTCGCTAAGGCAACTGGCAAACCTGCTGCGATCATTTGACGGGCAGGCGCATAATCAATGCTTAGGAAAAAGGCACAAGAAGGCAACATCGTTGGCATCGTATAAGAATCCATCAACACCTTGATTTCCTCCGTTCCCATTCGCTCCAAGTGATCTACCGACAAAGCATTATTGGCAACACCGACTTGTACTCCACCAGAATTGGCTAACTCATTGGCATGGATTTTGGGTTTGAGACCATATTCTAAACCAGCCTTGAGAATTTTGTCCGTTTCTTCTACTGTAAAAAAGCCCTTATCACAAAAAACATCACAATATTCTGCCAAGTTTTCTTTCGCAATTTGAGGTAACATCTCTTGAATCAACAAATCAATATAGCCTGCTCGATTGTCTTTATATTCAGAAGGAACCGCATGTGCGCCCAAAAAAGTAGCCTTGATCGGGATAGGGGAGATGGCTTTGAGTCGCTGAATAACTCGCAACATCTTGAGTTCCGACTCCACCGTTAAACCATAGCCACTTTTGACCTCAATCGCTCCTGTTCCATAATTGATAACCTCTGCTAACCTCGCTTTGGCTTGCTCAAATAAGTCATCTTCGCTTGTGTTTTGTAATCGTTTAGCAGAATTTAAAATGCCACCACCTCTTTCAGCGATTTCTTCATAAGTCAAACCCTTGATTCTATCTACAAATTCTCCTTCTCGACTTCCTGCATAGACAATATGTGTATGAGAATCGCACCAAGAAGGAAAGACCATTCGACCTTCTGCATTGATCGTTTCACCATCGTAAGACGGACAATCTTTCATTTCCCCAAAATCCTTTATTTGGTCATTTTCAATCAATAAAAAAGCATTTTGGATGGAGGGGAGAATAGCCATATTGGAGCCTTGTACTGCTTTCTTGGCTTCCTCTTCAACTTGGACAAGTTGTTTGATGTGCGTGATAAGCATAGTTTGATTTAGTATGATAACGTGAATTTTGGATTAGCCATTTTCTAAAAATATGATAATCAATCTATTATGTTTTTGAATAGGACACCAAATTGATTTTTATTATAAAAATCAAAAAAATGACCTTAGTTAAGTTAGCTTTTTCCAGCTAAAAAGCCGTT
>JAHDBB010000262.1:3096-8459 GCA_020630635.1 Chitinophagales bacterium | reverse complement strand
CGTGGGTGATTAATTCAATTCCTTTTTGCTGTAATTTATAAGTTAGCATACTTATCAGTTGATGAAAAGGAATAGAAACAAACTTTTGATTATTACGTTTTCCTATGTTAATGTCTTGCTTTATGCCTTTATTCCATCCTATATAGACCTTAGAAATATTAAGACTTGCTAGGTGATTCACTAACTTAGTTGTCGTTTTATGTAAATAATCTTTTACTTTTAGATTTCTCTTTACTGTAAGTTTTTCAATTCTTTTTGAGTTGGCTTTGTCCCCTACAAAGGACATTAGCTTGGCTTTTTTCTTATTGTAATATTGATTAATTGATTTAAGCGGCTTGCCTTCTGCCAAAATAGGTTGATTGCCTGTGTTGAAAGTAACAGCCATTAAATTATTAACACCTATATCTATGGCTCCATATTTTTTATTATCAGTTTTTAGCAGAGCATCTTCTACCTCATAAACCACCTCAATAACATAATGTCCATATTTTGGCACAATACGAACAAGTTTTATATTTCTTCCTTTTCGAGGTAGAGTAATTATGGTTTGTGAGATTTTAATAACATCTTGCTTAATCATTTTTTGACTAACTGCTTCTGGATTGTAGTATTCTGCTACAAATCTCCCTTTTACTTTGTCTTTGTACTTTGGTAATTTGGGGGTACCTAAGAATTTAGAAGGGGTCTTTTTATAGGCTTTGTTCGCCCGAAAAAATGACTTGAAGTTCTTTTCTAATTTGCGTAAAATCTCTTTAGAAACTTGACTAGGTAAGGCTCTAAAATCTATTTGATTCTCAAGGGCTAACTGTTTTCTTAAATCATTAGCACTAATCATTAGTCCCGTCTCAAAAAAGTGTTGTCTGACAACATATAGACCATAATTGTAAAGGTTCTTAGAGAGAAAACAAATCCGATCACATTCACCGTAAAAACGATGTCCTTTTTTGACAATATGTTGTTCTACTAATCTCATTTAATCCTCTTTGAGTTCTTTCATTATCTTTTCTGTTTTTCTTTTGCTTCTTCTTTTCCCATACAGACGAGCGGTAAATGAGGTGATAATAGAAACAAAATCTTGCATTAAATCTTGCTCGTCATCCTCTACTCCATTCACTATAAAAATTTCTCTGCCATCTAATTTTAACAATAAATCTATATAGTTTATTCCGAAACGTGCCAATCTATCTTTATGCTCTACTACTATTTTTGTAATAGATCTATCTGAAAGGAGCTTTTGCAATTTAGGGCGTTTGTCATTAAGACCTGATGCCACTTCTGTGTAAGATTTATGAACTTGCCAACCTCTTGCATTACAGAAAGATATTAATCGTTGTTCTTGCCTTTTTAAATCCTGTTTTTGCTCGCTTGATGACACACGAGCATAAATAACTACTTTTTCATCTCTTTGGTTTTCTGATTTTATCTCGGGAATAATGATTGTACCGGTATCTAATTGATACGCTCCTTTTATTTTTCCTTCTTTAAAATGTCTCCAAGCGGTGCGATAACTCACGCCCTTTTCTTTTGCCCATTGACTTAATTTCATAGATCAAATATACAAATATTTTTCTACACTTGGCTATCTTTATCTATATTTTTTAACAAAGTATTTCACCCTTGCCAAATATTGGGAAGAGAACGCACCAAACCCATTGTCTTTGCCGTCAAAGGATATTGTTTGACGATTGGTATTGAGACGATGCTCGCAGGTGATATTACCGTTGCCGCAAAAGACACCAAATTTGGTCAAATTGAAATCAAACGAGGCTTTATTCCTTTTGGTGGAGCGACTTTTAGGATGTATCAACATGCTGGTTGGGGCAATGCCATGCGTTATCTCTTAACAGGCGATTATTTTTCGGGCGAAGAAGCTTATAGAATCGGCTTGGTTCAGGAATTGGTCGAAGGCGACCCTTTTGACAAGGCTTTTGAAATAGCAGAACGGATTACGAAACAAGCACCTTTGGCTGTACAGGCTACGATCAAAGCGATGTATCAATATGTAAAAGAAGGTGAAAAAGTTGCTAAAGAAAGTCTTTTGCCCGATGCGATTGAGCTTATGCAAACGGAAGATGCGGAGGAAGGTCTAAATGCTTTTTTAGAAAGGAGAGAAGCCAATTTTATGGGTAAATAAGAACTCTTTATCAGAAAAACTTTGGATTTTCATACAAAAAAAGGGCTGCTTTTTTATCAAAAGCAGCCCTTCATTATTTCTATTTTTCACTTGACTATGCACCTAAAGCATCGACTCCTGCTTGTGCAACTGTATGATCATTTTCTACGGTACTTCCACTGACTCCTACCGCACCAATGATCTCGCCTTTTTCATTTTTGATAGGCACTCCACCTGGAAAGGTAATCAATCCACCATTGGAATGTTCTATATTAAATAAAGGACCACCAGGTTGTGATAGCTCTCCAATGGTTCCTGTATTCATATCAAAAAAGCGAGCAGTTTTTGCTTTTTTAATTGAGATGTCCAAAGAACCTAACCACGCTCCATCCATTCGAGCAAAGGCAACTAGATTGGCTCCTGCATCTACTACTGCGATATTCATTTTGGTGTCAATTTCTACAGATTTTTGTTTTGCAACACTGATTATTTTTTCTGCTTGTTCTAAACTAATACTCATTTTGAAATTGTTTTTTATTTACAAAAATAATTATGTCGCAAATTTAATATAAAAATCTGTTTTTACAGCACTTGGTTAAAATTTATAAAACAGATGAAAATAAAAAAGCCACCTCCTCAACTGTAATAGAAGAAAAGAAGGTGGACCAAGACACATAACATTAAGGTATTAAATCATCAGGGAACTAATGACTATTTTATTTTGTAAGAACCTATTTTGATAAAAAGCAAGGCATATCTTTATCTCAAAATCTTTTGGATTTCTGTCTCTATACTTTTACAAATATGCCTGCTTTTTCTTCAAAATAGGGGAATGTTTTAAACAATGTGTTATTGTCATTCCAGTAGCATTCATGTTGCTTTTTCCATAGTTAGTAATGAATGCTTTACTTATACATCAAATAAGGGGTGGAAAAGGATAACTGAAAATGGGATTTTTTTTTATTGGAGATCAAAATATTATTCGAGAAGGCAAACACAAATATAAAATGGTACTAAGAAGTTAAGAACAAAACTAACTAGCCCCGATAGGAGTGGTATCGCCAAAGTGTATTGGCAAAAGGGTTCGGGTGGCTTGGCGATGAGAACGGATAGCGGGACTTTCTACCACGACGAAGCAATGAACCTTTCGCTCCTAATCATCTTCATCAAAGGAAAGGGCATGCATGTCGCCTGTCGGTACGAATCCTGCCCAGTATAAAGGGTGAGAATTGGTCAATGAAGTATCTTTAAGGTAAGCTAATTTGGCTTTTTGTAAAGCTTGGTCTTTGGGTAGACCTGCTTTGAGTTCTTTGAAAAAACGAAGCATAATATGGGCGGTCTGGGTATCGGGAATGCTCCATAAACTCATTATAACACTTGGACATCCTGCATAGGTAAATGCTCGTGAAAGACTCATAACTCCTTCGCCTTTGCACATTTTTCCGTAGCCTGTATTACAAGCACTTAACACCGTCATCACTGCATTGAGTTGCATATTGTAAAGATCGGCGGCTTCTAATAAGTGTTCTTGACTGTCTTTTTTAGGTGTAAAAACCAGTTTGGAATATAGTGGGTTTTCATTGTCAACCACCCCATGCATCGCCAAATGTAGGACTTTAAATTTTCCAACTGAATCCATAAATGTTTCTTTGGTTGCTTCCTCTTTTAGAAAAGCCTCCCCATTCATCAGATGAGCAATATTTTTGACGCTTTTGCGAGCATCGGGTAGATCATTTAGTCCCTCTCTTAGAGCAATCGAATACACTTTATTTTCTTTGTAATCGGCTTCTAAACCTTCTAATAGGCTTAATTTTTCTTCAGGGTAAATAGGCGCAAATCCTCCATAATTGGATGTTGTCTGGGTCTCTTTTCCTACTTGTTGATCTAATAATAAAGTGGCAGAATATCCGTATCCTATCGCAAAGTCTTTGAGCAAATAGTCTAATTTTCGATAATCTATATTGGATAAACGAGAAGGACTTTTGAGCAATAAATCGAAAGGAATGTAGTTGAGTTTTCCGTCGGGAATGATTTGTAAATGGGTAATGTTTTCGCTTAAATGTGGAATGACAGGAGCTAATAAACTCTTGAAAAGTTGGTGAGAACTTTGGGCAAATTGTCTAAATATATCAGTAAACTTTGCTTCATTGGTGGCATTTTCTTTTTTGGAAATGGTATCGTAAAAGTTTTGATAATGGGTTGTCCATTCAAATGTCTTTGTTTGTTTGAAAAAGTTTGTTTGATCCCTTTGAATCAGAAGGCAATAGATATTTTTTTCCCCTTCAAAATATTCAACAAAAGCCGTTTCTTCATTTAGATATTGCTGGATGTCTTTGACTTTGATTTTGTAATGCTGATATTTTAATTGATGATAGTGTGGATATTTTTTTTCTAAATCTTTGATAAGTTGTTGATAGTCTTGTTTGGTGTCGAATAAACGCTGGTGTAGCTCTTCTTGTGATTTAAGATTTTGTTGAAAATGAGCTTGTTGCCACTTCTTTTCTAAGATTTTAATTTGTTTTTTTAAATCTTGTTCTTTGTTAAGAATATCCATTGGTACATCAGCATAATGTAGGGCTTGATTTTCTTGGATAGATTGTAATAAAGTGTAGGCTTTGCTCTTCTCAAAATAGTCAAATCCCTTGTATAAATATTTTGGATTTTGAGTCAAATGATATAACTTATAACAAATCTCTATGGCTATTTCAAATGTTTCATGTACTTGATTGTTAAAGCTAATGCGATCTTCATATTCTTGATAGAAATGTCGGTGTTGGTCAATAATTTTTTCGCATTTTTTGCAAGTGTAATAAGCCGTTTCTAAAGAAGTTAATTCTTGATTTTTATCAAATTGGATGTTTAGAACTTGCACACTATTTTTCAAGGAACTTAATAATAACACAGGATCATTGATGACTTCTTGGTCATTGATAGCATATTGGTTTGATAAAATGGCTTCTTTTGTATAAGCATCTGCTTTTTCTATATTTTCTTGTAATATAGCAACCTGGCTAAGTTTGTTATAAATATGAATCAACATGGCGGGAATGCCATGTTGTTGGACAGTATGAGAATGATCTACCTCTAAAGATTTTTGATAGATATCTTCTGCTTTGGCGTAGTCTCCTAATTCAATATAGGTATCGCCTAGTGCATTAAAGGTTAAACTAATATTAACAGACCAGCCATGTCCTTTTTGAGATTCAATTTCCCAGATTTCGATAGAACGATTGAGATATTCTAACGCCTT
>JAHDBB010000262.1:0-2996 GCA_020630635.1 Chitinophagales bacterium | reverse complement strand
TGAAAATCAATATCATAAAAATAACATCCAACTGTTATATAAAAACAAGCTCTTTCTTGAGGACAATCGACCTCTTCTTCTATCGTCCAGCCTTGTTGGATGATTTCATAGGCTTTATCATGATGATTGGTATTAAGGTAGGTATAAGTTAATAAATGATAGGATTCTAAAATTTCTTGATGATTGGCAGGGAGGTATTGGCGACGAATAGCTAAGGACTTTAAACCTTGTTCTGCGGATTCTTGGAATTTTCCCAAACGTTGATAACACAAACACAACGCACTATAAATTCTGGCTAATGCTAAAGGTTGATTTTCTCCAAGAGTCGTCATTCTCTCTAGATCATTTTCCAATAATTTTTGGGCGACTTGATATTGTCCCAACCTAATATGATTGATACTTTTTTGGGCAATATATGCCAACCATTCTTCTCTTTTAGGCTTCTCCATAATTAGACAATGAACCTCTTCCAACTTTTGGAGAGCGTGTTCATACCTTCCTTCTTTCGTCAATGAATGGACTTGATTGAGGAGCTTTTTTATAGTACCAAAAATCATCATATCATAATTAAAGTTTACGCATATAAGATATTAAATTTAGAAGCTATTGAAAAAAAGGATAAATTTGATCACCTTTCCATAAAGATACTATACATTGATAGTAAAAAAGTGTGATTTGCTTATTTTAAATTATATTTTTACCTTATGCCATAGCATCAAAAATATTTAGTCAATAATCGTTCCACTTCCTTTTTTACCACAGAAATGTAAAAAAACATGAAAAATGGTTTACCTTTTTTGTTCTTAATTTGTTAAATATTTATACAATGAAAAGATTTTCTGACGACCAACTCAAAAAAATACGCAAAGGAGACTTCAGTCCTTTAGCAGATATCTACCATGATAACCTCAAAAACTGCATAGAAGAATTACACAAATATAAGAAATTTCCTTTACATAATGTAGAGGATGTCTTTCAAGATGCCATGTTTGAATTGCAAATACAAGTTATCAATGGAAGATTTATAAATGACAATGTACCAGGATTTTTATTGACTGTTACTAAAAATAAATTAATCAACCGCCATAATAAGGATACAAGAAATATTTCTTTGGATGTCAAAAAAGTAGAACTTTATTTATACAATAAAGAAAGGAATAATGATTTAAGCCCAGAACAAGAAAGAAAAATAAAAATGGCTTTGATAGCTCTTCCTAAACTTCCTGAACACTGCCAAATACTATTGCAAAAGTTTTATATTGAAGAGAAAACGCTCACACAGATAATGAATGAAATGGGATATAGAGACTATAATGTTACCAAAACAACCAAATCTCGCTGTCTCAAAAAATGGACCAATAAGATAAAAGACATGTTTCAATGTTTTACTTTATGATAAAAAGAAGAAAGGAATGAAATAACATAGATATTCAACAAACATTAACATTAAACACACAACCAATGGATCAAGATTTATTGATTCAAAAGTTCTTGCACAATCAACTTTCTGAGGAACAACGTCAAGCTTTTGAACAACTCATCGACGAAAACCCTGACTTTGCTCAGGAAGTCGAATGCTGTATTATTTTACACGCAAAATACAAGGCTGAATTTAAATTACAACTGAAAAAGCAATTGCGAATTTCTGTCGAAGACAAGCTACTCGATTTTGTAAAACAATCATCTACTTCGACCACTTCCAATATACAAAAAAAAGCAACCCGTATTCTAGAATTTTGTGACAATGCCCTAAACAAAATTCACCATGCTTCTCTTATAGTACGAAGTTCATCTCAACCTACTGATTTTGATAAAGCTACTTTAGCCTTTAAACAAGAAAATTACCAAAAAGTCATTGATATTTTGGAGAAGACGACTAGTAAACTACCCAATAAAAACGAAGCGAAGTTTTATCTAGGGTTGAGTTACCTTTACCTCAATACACCCAATTTTGTAATGGCTGCTTTGTATTTAGAAGAGATTTTAGCCAGCCAACAACTCCCTTATAAGGAGGAAGCCCAATGGTATCTTAGCCTGACTTACTTAAAAATGGGACAAATCAAAGAAGCCTATCAACAACTCAATGAAATTTTTCAAAATCAGGCTTGGCAACATCAAGAAGCCCAAAACCTTCTCGCACACTTTTATTAACATTAACTAACATTCTCATATATTCCCGAATCGGATTATTCTAAATTGATAGAGTAGTCCGATTTTTGTATATACCTCTTTTTTTCTCGCTACTTACCAAAATAAACTGTATTTTTACCCTTGAATCGATTATGTTAATCAGCACATGATATAGGGTTCTTTGTTTACTTTTTTCTTTTTTAGGAGAGAACGTTTGAATGCTTCGTCGTGAAGGGTCTCCCCGCTATCCGTTCTCATTCGTGTTGCCAAGTTTTGGGTAGCCAACGCTGCTAACACGAATACCACTACTATCGGGTCTAGTTGGTCAAGGACACAACATCTTCCAAATAGTGGCAAATAACATAGAGCAATTTGACAACTTTCACCAAGAACAGAACCAAAGTTGTCAAATTTCCACGAACTACAAAGATATTTTACAGCATTCTTCAGGATGCTGAGTCTGGACAGTCAAAAGTCCTAACCCCAACCAAATAGCCCCGATAGCAGTGGTATGGCTGCCCGAAGCCTAGCCAGATACAAGGCACTTTGAAAGTGCCTTGTATCTAGATCAAGCCGCAGCCATAAGAACGGATAGCGGGACTTCCCTCCACGACGAAGCCAAAAACCCTTCGCTCCTAGCCTAAAAGAAGAATAGGATTATAGGATTTCAAATCTTGAACAGAAACGTCCCTTTCGTCTCAAAATCAGGAAATGAACCACAATGTCCCCTTGTCCCTAAATAAACAAGTCACCAGTCACTTTCACTTGTCATTAAAAAAACTATTGACTATGGACTGAACAACCATCGACTTCCATTATCATGTGCCTTACAAGTAAAAATCAGCGAAAATTATGCAAGATTACTG
>JAHDBB010000261.1:3876-8492 GCA_020630635.1 Chitinophagales bacterium | reverse complement strand
CGTTTCCTTTTCTCTACACATCTGTTTACGCAAAGAATGTTAATAGAGAAGCGAATGTTTTAGTGCTTCGTCGCTTTAGAAAGTCCCGCTATCCGTTCTCATTCGTGTGGCTAAGTTTTATTAAGCCAACACTTCCCACGAATACCACTCCTATCGGGGCTATTTTGGTTTTGGACAGAACGTTTTTCACGAACGGAACAGTTTTAGGAATTAAAAACTAGAATTTAGTTCATTTGAGGTTATTTTACAGGTAGTGCTATATTGGTAATATTTTTTTAGCGAACAATAACTCTTTCACAAAAGATTAAAATTTCTCGTCTTTCGGAAACTTTGAAACCTATAAAGAGAAGGAATTTATTCCTTTTTTAATACCCAACCTTGTCGCTAAAATTCATCTAAAAACAAGTATTGTGTATTAATCTTGGAGAGATAAACTCCTTGTTTTACCTTATTTTGAACCCTACTGAGCGAGGGAATTCATTCCCTTGCTATCAATAGATTCATCGTTTAAAATAGCATTACATTTGAAGAACGACCATTTTGCAAGGTCTGTCCCTATAGCAACTGAACTATTTGGAATTTTGATTAATCAATAATTTGAATAATCGACTGTCTTTGTCTATTGATGGTTAATTGTGTAACATCAGGTCTTGAATAATGTCCAACACAATCAAAGTTTTGTCGTTCTTCCAAAACCTTTTGATAATCTATATCGCCTATAATCAATTCTTCTTTTTCAAGGACAGGAGCAACGACCCATTCACCATCAGGACCTGCAATACAAGAACCTCCATTGGCTAAAAAAGGAGGTGCATTTTCGAGTATGGTTTCATAATGTGGGGTATCCAAAGGTATATCACTAGGGCGCATTAATCCACTAACAGAAACGACAAAAGAACGGGCTTCTTTCGCTATAAATCGAGTAATATCCGAAGTATTATATTCAGAACCAGGCCAAACTGCCACATGCAAGTTTTCACCCAAGCCATAAAGAGCCGTCCTTGCCAAAGGCATCCAATTTTCCCAACAATTAAGCCCACCCACACAAAACGATTTTAACTCATGAACTTGCAAACCATTGCCATCTCCAGCCGCCCAAGTCAGTCGTTCTTCATAAGTGGGTTGCAGTTTTCTATGGACTGATTTGATCTCTCCATTTTCGTTGATATAAACCAATGAACAATACAAACTATGTCTTCCTCGATTGTTGGCTCGTTCGATGATACCAAGATAGATAGCGATCTTATACTCCTTTGCCAATCGACCAATATCAGCCAATTCATCCTTTTCAATGTTGATAGCATTTTGAATATAATGTGCATGGATTTCTTTTTGAGTAGGAGAGTTAAAGGCAGATCCATGAGTTAAGGACAGCCAAAAAGGATAGCCTGGCAACAGTCCTTCCCCAAATACCACCAACTCACATTTTGCCTTTCCTGCTTGGACAACATAAGTTTTGATTTTCTCAATGGTTTGAAGTTTATCCAACCAAACAGGAGCCATTTGAGCCATTCCTATTTTTAGCGTTGTTTTCATAGCGTATTGTTTTATTCACAAGGTACAAAATATTCTTATCCTAAAAAGATATACTTGATTGATATTAAAAAATGACATACTTTTGTGGGTAAAAAACGTCATGAAAAGTATATCCTTAAAATTACAAGAACAAATTTTTCAAGAAACAGAATCTTTACTTGAACATCTTGATATGAGTAGAAATAAGTACATTAATGAAGCGATTGAACATTATAATTGTTATCAAAAGAGAAAGATCATAGAAGAACAAATTATTAAAGAATCAAAATTAATAAGCAAAGATTCACTAAATATTCTTGCTGAGTTTGAAATCCTAGAGGATGAAGTATAAGCAATTTGAAATTTGGTTGGCTGATTTGAATCCTAAATTTGGAACAGAGACAGGCAAAACTCGTCCAGTTTTAATAATCCAAAGCAATATGCTGAATAAAGTTCACCCTTCTACAATCGTTTGTCCAATAACGACTAATGTAAAACAAGGAGTAAGTATCTTGAGAGTAAATATGGAAGAAGGAGAAGGTAAAATAAAAAAAGAGAGTGCCATAATGATAGATCAAATCAGAGCCATAGATAATAAGAGATTTGTGAAAAAGATAGGAGACTTACCAACTTCTCTCCAAACAAAAGTAATAGAGAATATCAAAATTATATTGGAGATTACTGATTAATTTTATCTAGTTTATTTGACATTCGCTAGAGAACCTCACCGCATATCCTCATCCAATACTTTCGTTCTATTTTTCAAGAATTTCAAGATAAAGTAAAGGATTCCCGTAAAGATGGTCGCATATGTCAGCCAATCCCATTGGATAAAAAGCCGTTGAGTTGTTGCATAATTGCCCAATATCCTAAAAAGTAAAAAGACTAAAAAAAGGGCAAACAATCCATTCTTTTCTTTCTTAAAAACTTTCTTCCAACTAAAACTTAAATCGGCACTTTTCCATTTTGAAATGTTGGGAATAAACGCATTGACTTTATTGGCCCATTGAGTATAGTTCTCCTTAAATTTGCGTCTCAAAAATTGTTCTTCGGCAAACATAATACGTTCGTAGTAAACCCAAAAGGCGAGGATGAAAAGGAGAACAAAGTACAGATTGGTGGTGAGTAAGGCGATACCTAAGTACATAAAGAAGTTGCCCACATACAAAGGATGGCGTACAGTGGAGTAAATGCCTTTGGTGTTTAACGTGTCAGCGACTTGTCTTGCGGTATTTCTTCCAGAGGTGTTTTTGGGCGTAAAGCCGACGGTAATCACTCGTATCAGTAAACCCAATAAACCGACGCTTAAAGCGGCTATTTCGATGCCGACATTGTATTGTACTAAGTTGTTGGCTCGATCATAGGCATAAATGCAGAGTCCTACCACCAGTAAAATGATAGGAATATAGCTTCGGTATTTGAAAAGGAAATTTCCTTGTTGTTCCAGTTCTTCTTGTAAGGGCATGGAGGTTTTTTAGTGACTGGTGACAAGTGGCTGGTGAATTGTATTATTGAAAGATGAAAACATTTTTGCTTCATTCTTTAGGATGAAGCGTACTAGATATAAATGACCATAACGATGGGTTCTAGCCAAAACCAACTAGACCCGATAGAAGTGGTATTACCCTTATAGAGCAAATTCACGAATTTGCTCTATAAGGGTAATGAGAACGGATAGCGGGGAGCCTCGTTACGACGAAGCATCCCCCCATTCTCTCCTAATCCTCTTTCAAAAGAAAAAGAAATTAGGGCTTAAAATATCTAAAATCGTGATTGTTCTTAATTTTCAAGACAGAGTGATACATCAACTTAGCCACATTTTCGACATCTTGCTTGTGGACCATCTCAACGGTGGTGTGCATATAACGCAAAGGCAGCGAAACCAATGCTGAAACAACACCGCCTGCTGAAAAAGCAAAAGCATCTGTATCTGTTCCCGTTGCACGAGAAATCGCTTCCAATTGATAAGGAATTTTATTTTCTTCGGCAGCTTCAAAAATCAGTTTGAGTAAGTTGTTGTGAACGGCTGGTGCATAACTCAATAAAGGACCATCGCCACATCTATATTCACCTTCCTCCTTCACCTCAATCATGGGCGTAGTTGTATCATGTGCCACATCGGTCACAATCGCTACATTGGGGCGAATCGTTTCCACAATCATCTGTGCGCCACGCAAGCCGACTTCCTCCATGACAGAATTGACGATGTACAAACCAAAAGGAATTTTGTTTTTATTTTCCTTTATCATTCGAGCAACTTGAGCTATCATAAAACCACCCATTCGATTGTCTAAAGCCCGTCCGACATAATACTTATTATTCAGTTCCATGAGACCTTCAGGGTAGGTGATTTGTGCGCCGATATGAATACCCAAATCTAAAACTTCTTGCTTGGAACTGCATCCCACATCAATAAAAAGGTTGTGAATGGAAGGTTTTTCTTCTTTGACTCGACTTCTCATGTGGATAGCGGGCCATCCAAAGACTCCTTTGACAATGCCATTGGGTGTGTGGATATTTACTCTTTTGGAAGGAGCAATCATGTGATCTGATCCACCATTGCGTACGACATAAATCATCCCTTCTTTGGAAATGTATTGAACCATCCAAGAGATTTCATCCGCATGCGCCTCTAAAACAACTTTATATTTTGCTTTAGGATTGATAATCCCGTAAGCGGTTCCGTAGTTGTCGATACGACACTCATCAACATAAGGTTTGAGGTAGTCTAACCAGATCTTTTGTCCAGTCCATTCGTGACTCGTTGGAGAGACATTATTGAGGTAGTCTTCCAAAAACTTTTGAGCCTTTTTGTCCATAAATTTCTTAGCCATACTATTTTTTTAGATTGTATTAGTAATCATTCTTTACGTATTTTTATGATAAAAAGATGTGAGTTTCAATCAATTAAAAAACAAATATTTATAAGTTATTGTTTTTCTTACTAATGTGAATCTCTGCTTTTCATTTTGAAGGCTCAAAAATGGGGTAATTTTGGGACTTTTCTTAATATTCATCTAAAAATCTAAGTGGTTATCATGTTAAATAAAAGATATTGGGTCGTTTAAAGGATTGGTTGAAGTTTATTTTTCAATTGGCAA
>JAHDBB010000261.1:0-3776 GCA_020630635.1 Chitinophagales bacterium | reverse complement strand
TTATTTTTAGGACCAGAAGGAAGTGGCAATTTGGCATTGGCACTGGCATATGCCCAATATGTTTGTTGCACGAATCCGAGTTCGGAAGATTCTTGTGGAACATGTCGTTCTTGTAAACGAGCCGCTAAGTTTCAACATCCTGATATTCATTATACCTTCCCGACCATTTCAACGCCAAAGTTAAAAAAGCCTGTCAGTAATGATTACTTGAAAGAGTGGCGAATGGCTTTGGAAAAAAATCCTTACTTGGGAGAATACGAATGGTTGCAACAATTGAATGCGGGCAATAAGCAAGGCAATATCACAAAGGAAGAATGTGTCGCCATCATCAAACAATTGAATCTTAAAACATTTGAGTCACCTTATAAGGTTCAAATTATTTGGGGAGCCGAAAAATTAAGTAAAGAAGGTAATATTCTTTTGAAAACCATCGAAGAACCGCCTGGTAGTACCCTCATCATTTTGGTGGCAGAACAAGAGCAGAAAATCTTGCAAACCATCTTGTCTCGGACCCAAATCACTCGATTACAGCGAATGAAAACCGATGGCATTCAACAGTATTTGGAAGAGGTCAAAGAGGTGGAAACGAAGCAAGCCCGCCAAGTGGCTTTATTGAGTGAAGGCAATATGCAAGTCGCCTTAAAGATGCTGGAAGAAAATGAGGAAGATAATACCCGTCTTTTATTGGAGTTTCTAAGCTTTTGCGCTCAAAATAATGTCATTAAACTTAATCTTTGGATAGAAGAGATGGCAAAATTGGGGCGAGAGGCTCAAAAAAACTTTGTGAGATATACTTTGTTCTTTTTTAGGGCGATGGTCCAACTGCAAATGAATAGTGAGAAGCCAACGATTTTAACCCAAGATGAGCAAAATACGGCTCATGCCTTGTATCAAAGGCTAAATTTTCATGATATTGAAAAATTAAATGCTATCTTTAACAAAGCATATTACTATATAGAGCGAAATGTCAATGCGAAGATTTTGTTTTTTAATTTGTCTATTCAATTGACTAGTATATTGAGGGTGAGAGGGTGATAAGTGAATCGTGGTTCATTTCGTGGTTTTGGGACGAAGGGACGTTTTAATAAGTCCATAGTCGATGGTCAATAGTCCATAGAGCAGTTCATTACAGGGTTTTGGGAAGATGGGACGTTTGGGGTTCATTTTGTGAGAGGTTGAGTCTGTGGACAATAGCCCCGAATGGATTAATTTCTAATCACAAAATCCTAAATTTTAAAGCGGTTCAGTTCTTGATGAGTACAGACCAGTCAAACTAGCCCCGATAGAAGTGGTATGAATGGACAGGCGTGGAAATATGACATTTTTTCAAAAAATGTCATATTGGGCTGCATTCATAGGAACGGATAGCGGGACTTTCTGTGACGACGAAGCATCAAAACGTTCGCTCCTCTAAAAAATAAACCCAAAAAAATTTAAAAAAACATTTTATTTAATAACATATATATAGGAGGAATTTATGGGATGTGGAACATGTGGAAATAATCGAAAAGATGGTGAACCAGCAGGTTGTCAGAGTAAAGGTCACTGTAGTACTGGAGGCTGTAATCGACTCAATACCTATAACTGGTTGTCAGATATACCTAATTTTGGAGAACGAGATACGTTTAATATTGTCGAGGTGAGTTTCAAAAATGGAAGTCGAAAAGGCTTTTATCGAAACTATCTCAATTCAGTCATTTATACAGGTGATACGGTGGTGGTCGAAACCAATTATGGACAAGATGTCGGAAAAATTAGCTTGAGTGGAGAATTGGTCCGATTGCAAATGCGAAAAAAGAGAATTAGTGAGGATTCACCCAAAATTACGAGACTCATGCGATTGGCAACCGAAGGAGATATAGATCGAGCGATGAATTTTAGAGAGAGTGAACCGTATGTATTGGTCCAGTCAAGAGTCATTGCCAGAGACTTGGGATTGAATATGAAAATTAGCGATATTGAATATCAAGCTGATGGACGCAAAATTACTTTTTATTATACCGCAGATGATCGAGTTGATTTTAGAGAATTGATTAAGATTTATGCAAAGGAATTTAAGGTAAGAGTCGAAATGTGCCAAATTGGTCCTCGACAAGAAGCGGGAAAAATTGGTGGAATTGGTTCTTGTGGGCGTGAATTGTGTTGCTCGACTTGGTTGACGAGTTTTAAAACAGTTCATACCAGCATTGCTCGTTATCAAAACTTAGCCATCAATCAAGCCAAACTATCGGGACAATGTGGTCGTTTGAAATGTTGTCTCAATTATGAATTGGATGCTTATTTGGATGCCTTGAAAGATTTTCCCAAAAGAGTCGATTTTTTGGAGACAGAACAAGGTTCGGCACGATTGGCAAAGACCGATATTTTTAAGCGAAAGATGTGGTATGCATTGCCCAATAGTCCATTGATTATGTTGAGTTTGGAACGAGTGCGAGAAATCAAGGCAATGAATGAGCGAGGGGAAAAACCAGAGCGTTTATTGGATGCAGCAGTGAGAGAAGCACGACGTTTGTTGTTGGAAGACCAACAGGATAAAAGCTATATGGGTAAGGTCGAAGAGATTGATTTACCTTCGTTGAAGAAAAATAAAAAGCGTAAAAGACGGAATCGCAACAACAAAAATAATAAGAATAAAAAACGACCAGCTCCTCCTGCGAGTCAAGAGGTTGATCCTTTTATGAAAAAGGGCGATAAGTCAAAAGCGAAGTCAAATACCAAATCTAAGCCTAAACCGAATACGCAAAAATCTAAACCCAATATCCAGAAGCCTACGTCTAACAATACGAAAAAACAGCCCCCAGAGAAAAAGCCTAAAAAACCAGATACGAAAAAACCAACTACTCATTCAACAGAGGAGAAAAACAGTAACACCAACAAGCCTACCAATAATAGTCGGCGCAATAAAAATAGAGGTAAAAATAATCCCCCGAAGCCCAATGGCAGCAAGAAGAAAGAGTAATATACCATGGTTTTGCCTACTTTTTATTTTGATGTGCTATGTGAGTTTTTCCGCTTGTCAACAGCCTCAAGTGTATGAAGCCAATCACACCATCGAAAATAAAAGTTGGTATTATGATGATGTCTTAGTTTTTGAAACTGAGATACAGGATACTGCACCCCCTTACAATCTTTATGTTCATATCCGACACTCCAGCAAATACGCTTATGCCAATCTTTGGCTCAAAATTAAGACGGTTTTTCCGGATGGAACAGAACGAACAGATCCGCTTAATATTCCAATGGCGAATGACGAAGGTCGTTGGTATGGGTCGGGTGTTGGGTCTGTTTTGAGCAATCAAGTACAGATTCAAAAAAATGCGATTTTGCAGCAAATAGGCAAGTATCGTTTTGAGATTTGGCAAGATATGCGGGTTGATCCGATTCCTGAAATTATGGATGTTGGCTTTATGATCGAAAAGGCAGAGGGGCAGT
The DNA here is from genome assembly GCA_020630635.1 of Chitinophagales bacterium. Classification (GTDB taxonomy): domain Bacteria; phylum Bacteroidota; class Bacteroidia; order Chitinophagales; family UBA2359; genus JAHDBB01. The sequence continues at coordinate 344 of JAHDBB010000261.1, read as the reverse complement.
AGTTTTTTGAGTGACAAGCGATAGGGACGACGGGACGTTATTTTTAGTGACGAGTGAACTGTGACTTTTAGAAAAGGGACGACAGGACGCTTCTGTTCAATACCTAAAACTCTATTAATCTCAAAATTAATCCTAAAAATCCGATTCCTTTTTTTGGCTAGGAGCGAAGGGTTCAATGCTTCGTCGTGTCGGAAAGTCCCGCTATCCGTTCTTATTCGTGTCGCCAAGTTTTTCTAAGCCAACGCTTCAGACACGAATACCACTTCTATCGGGGCTATTTTGTTAAGGCCTCTATCCCTTACAAACTGAACCGCTTTAGAATTTTGAAATTAAAAATTAGAATT
>JAHDBB010000260.1 GCA_020630635.1 Chitinophagales bacterium | reverse complement strand
TCTAAAGCGGCTCAGTTTGTGAGAGGTGGAGACTGTGCAAAATAGCCCCGATAGGAGTGATATAAATGCAATGTGTTGGCTGCCTAAAACTTGGCGCATTTATAAAAGCGGATAGCGGGACTTTCCGTAACGACAAAGCATTTAACCGTTCGCTTCTCATAAATTTAATACCAAAGAATCAAAAGCTCTTTCACTAGTTGAAAGGGCTTTTTTTATTTTGGGAGAGAACGGTTATTACTCTTTCATCGTCACAGGTCTCCCCGCTATCCGTTCTTATCACCCTCATAGAGCAAATTCGTGAATTTGCTCTACGAGGGCGATACCACTACTATCGAGTCTAGTTGTTTACTGTTAGAACTTTTTGTAACTGAACCGTTTTAGAATTTAATTTAATCGAGTTGAGTTTGCCTTCATATAAATGCTTTTTTGTTAATTTTTTAACATACCGAGTAAGAGCTTATTTTGGGGGTTGTCTTTTTTTATATTCATTATTTTTTGAACTATAAAATCCCCTTTATTAGAGGATTATAAGTGAGGAAAATTATGAAATATGGATATAGTGCTTGATTTATCGTAGCCCAAAATCATATATACTTTAGTGCTGGCAAACCTATTTACTTTTTTTTCGTATAGAGGCATAAGGGTTACTGGTATTTGTCTTAGCTGATGAAGCGACATGGTGGCAACATTGTGATGCTAAGAGGAGGGCTAGGTCAAACCAAAAATAAAGTCAAGCCATGAGAAGATACATAAAATACTTATCCATATTGTTGCTTTTTATCATCTTTAAAGGACTCTATGCACAATCTATAGCAATCAATGAAGTCATGTCTAAAAATGCTAGCTTACTAATGGATGCAGATGGAGATTTTGAAGATTGGATAGAATTATATAATTATGGAAGTGTTGATATTAATTTAGAAGATTTTTGGTTATCGGATGATGAGGATAATCCTGCAAAGTGGACATTTCCAGATGTGACCATTGAAGCAGGAGGATTTTTAGTTGTTTTTGCATCCGAAAAAGATGAGGTGATAGATGGAGAAGTACATACCAATTTTAAAGTTCGAGCCGATGGAGAAGAATTGGTTTTAAGTGATGATGACGGTAATATCATAGACTTGATGGAAAAGCAAGGAATGAGTATGGACGAATCTTGGGGACGTATGGAAGATGGAATGGGAACATTTACGACCTTTCATTTACCGACTCCAGGCAATAGCAATGAATATCATGATACGGATTATGCCATTTCCTTTTCACATGAAGCAGGACAATATTTTCAGCCTTTTGAATTGACCATTGATGCACCCGAAGAGTTGACCTTACATTATACAACGGACGGAAGTGTACCGACAGCCGATTCACCTATTTATGAAGACGGTATTCTATTAGCGTCTAGAGAAGGAGACCCCAATACCATTAGCACCATTCCCGTTACAGAAGAAGACTTGGAGTATGAACCTGTGGGTGAAGTCTATAAAATCAATACCATTCGTGTACGGGCATTTATGGATGATTGGCCCATGAGCAAAATACACACTCGCTCTTTCATGATTGATCCCAATCTCAACCGATATACCATCCCAATGATTTCGTTGGTCACAGAAGCCGACCACTTTTTTGATGATGAACAAGGGATCTATGTACCAGGTGAAGAGTATGATGGTAGCGAAAATTCTATGAACTGTTTTCAACGAGGAAAAGACTGGGAAAGACCCGTTCACTTTGAGTATTTTGGAAATGATGGAAATTTAGTTTTGGCACAGGATGCAGGGATTAGAACACATGGAACAGGAAGCCGTCGTAATCGTCAAAAGTCCATGCGTTTATATGCAAGAGCTGATTATGGACCTTCTCGTTTTGAGCATCAATTTTTTGAAAACAAGGAATTTGACAGCTTTAAAAGACTGATTTTGAGAGCGCAACCCAGTTCCAATCGTACGTACATGACGGATGAAGTGATGAGTCGTGTTTTAGGAGATACTGACTTGCCCTATATGTCCAGTAAAGAAGTCGTTGTATTTTTAAACGGTGAGTTTTGGGGGATTTTCAATCTTCGAGAGCGAATGGATAAGTACTTTTTACAAGATACGTATGGTGTAGATAAAGACAATATCACGATACTACAAAATAATGCAGATGATGGAGATTGTTGTGTGGTTGGAGAACCAGACGAGTACATAGAAATGTTGGAATATATCGAAGACAATGACATTACAGATGCAGAGGTTTATGCCCAAGTCCAAGAAATGATGGATGTCGAAAACTACATCGAATACCTCATTATCCAATTTCATGCTGCCAATTACGATTGGCCCAATTTCAATATTCGTTACTGGAAAGAAAATACAGCAGCTAGTAAATGGCGTTGGTTGCCTTTTGATTTTGACTTTGCCTTACGCTTTGAAGAACGCCCTTCCATCACCAACTTTTTTCAAAATGAAACTTCCAATAATGAAGAATGGGCGACGTACTTAGCAGAACGTTTAATGGAAAACGATACCTTTTACAATCGCTTTTTTGAGAAGTTTGAAAACTACCTCAATACGGTTGTGACACAAGAAAATATGGAGGATTATGTCAATCAAATACGAGATAAATATGAACCACAAATGCAAGAATATTTTGATCGTTATGAATTAGATGTAAGTATGTCTGCTTGGAACAATGATGTAGATGAAATTTATGAAGAGTTTGGTACATTTAGAGCCTGTTTTTTAAAAGAACAATTGATTGAACAGTTTGACGAAGAAATAACGGTTTTTGAGTGTGATGGTATAGAACCACCAACTGATGATGAAACTCCTGACGATCCAACACCTGATCCAGAACCACAAGAGCTTTTACTGGATTTAGGGATTATTGACATTGAAAATCCTGACGAAAATATCTTAGAAGGCTACCACATTTTAGAAGTGAGTTTACTCAATTTTGGTTCTGTTCCCATCAATACGGCTACCCTTTATGTGAGTATCAATGGCGAAGACCAGCCACCTTATCCCTATCCAGGACCCGTTTTAGAACAAGGTGAAAGCAGTACTGTACCTATTGGAACCTTTGAGTTTGAAGGGGACAAAGAATACGAAATAAGAGTCCGCCTTTTTCAACCCAATGGTGATCCTGATGTCAATCCTGATAACGATGAAATGAGTATCATGGTCAATGTGGAGGCTAAAGATTGTCAAGCAGAAGCCAAAAATGATTACTACATTTCTAATGGAAGTTTGATCACCATGGATGTATTAGAAAATGATGACTTAGAAGACTTTTACTTATGTGGATTTTCTAATCCCGAAAATGGAACAGTTGTTCAAATTGAAGGACGCTTACAATATATGCCTTTTCCCGATTTTATAGGTACAGATGAGTTAGAGTACTACGTTTGTAATGATGAAGATTGTGGTCCAATGGAAGTAGTTGCCAAAGTAGAAATAGATGTGAATAACCCTGAATGTTTAGAAGGAGTTAAAGAGCTTTGCACACCAGCTTATACACCGATGGTTGTTTGTCCAGAGTTTTGTTTATTCGATGGAACCCACAATGTAAGCATTCATTATGAGTTAACAGGTGCTCGTTCTTTTTTCACAGAATGTACCATTGCATTTATCGACGAACATTGTTTCCGTTATACTCCTTTACCTGGTTTTGAAGAATACGGACTCTATGACGAAATCTCTATTTATGCTTGTAACAATGACGGTCTTTGCGATACAGCCTATATTGATATGGCAGTAGGAGAGTGCGGAGACGGAAGAATATTGCGTTCAGCCGATGATTTCGCTTTACTTGCTTACCCCAATCCTTCAGACGGATTATTCAACCTTATTATTCCAGAGACAGAAGATAATTTGCATCTTTTACGTCTTTACAATGTCGAAGGTCGTCTAATGAAAGAAGAGACTGTCACTCCTGAACACATTATTCCAAATCACCAGATTGATTTAAGAGGAGAAGCCAAAGGTATTTACTTTTTACATTGGCAAAATGGAGATGACTCAAAAGTCTTAAAACTACTGGTAAGATAAAATTCAGTAAGAACAGATAGCATCTGTTCCAAATTAACGATAAACTTGGATAAATGTCTTGTAGCGATTAGGTTACAAGGCATTTTTTTTATCCCAAAATTCTTTTTACATTTAGCTTTTCAAAGCAACTAATGTAGATATGAAACACTTGACTAATTTTTTTAAAACTTCTTTGATCCTATTACTCATCACCATACAGTTTTTGACTGCCCAAACCCATAAGGAAGCCATCACTTTAATCGGTCATGACTCGTCTGTCTATGGAGTGGATCACTCACCTGACGGTAAAAATATTGTTAGTGCTTGTTGGGATGCCACGATCAAAGTCTGGTCCTTAGAAACCCATAAATGTACCCAAACTTTTGAAGGACACAAAGACTCGGTTTTAGGGGTAAGTTTTGCGCCTGATGGACAACATGTAGCCAGTGCCTCCTTAGATCATACCGTCAAAATATGGTCCTTAGAAAATAATAAATGCATTCAGACTTTTAAAGGACACACCAATGCCGTTTTAGAAGTTCGTTATGCGCCTGATGGACAAACTTTAGCGAGTGCTTCTGTAGATAGTACCATCAAAATTTGGTCTTTAAAGACGGGTAAATGCATCCAAACTTTATCGGGACACAAAGGCTCTGTTTTAGATATAAGTTACGCACCCGATAGCGAGACTTTAGCCAGTATTTCTTGGGATAATACCGTCAAAATCTGGTCCTTAGAAAGCGGTAAATGCATCCAGACTTTTACAGGTCACACTTCTTCTGTCGAAGGCATTAGTTTTGCGCCCGATGGTAAGACCGTAGCGAGTGCTTCTTGGGATCAAACCATCAAAATCTGGTCGCTTAAAAGTGGCAAATGTATCCAGACTTTATCAGGACATACCAACGCCATTTTAGGAGTTACTTACGCACCCGATGGTCAGTATATCGCTAGTGCTTCCTCTGATAATACCATCAAAATCTGGTCGCTCAAAAGCGGTAAATGCATCCAGACTTTTACAGGACATAAAGCGGCTATCGAAGAAGTCAGTTTCGCACCCGATGGCAAAAGTTTGGTGAGTGGCTCACTGGATTATACCTTGAAAGTATGGAAGATAGTTTTTTAATGATAAATGGTGAATTATAAATGATAAATGCAGACCATTTTAGAATTTTCTTGATTTTTTTGGTTCTATCTGTGAATTTTTGAGTTTTTCTAAATCCTATTAATTTCTAAATAAATCCTGATAATCCTATTCCTTTTTTAGGCTAGGAGCGAAAGGTTCCTTTTTCATCGTAGCGGAAAGTCCCGCTATCCGTTCCTATGAATGCAGCCAAGTTTTAGGTAGCCAACGCTTGTGCATTCATACCACTACTATCGGGGCTATTTGGAAAGGACACAACCCCTGCACAATGGTGGCAAGTAAGAACCGCCATTTGACAACTTTGACCAAGCAATGAACCAAAGTTGTCAAATTTCCACGAATGAACCGTTATAATCCGAAACACCAACGTTGAAACCGTACAAAATAGCCCCGATGGAAGTGGTATTGCTGCGAAGTGGAGCATTGTAGGAACAGATGGCATTTGTTCTTTAAAGGCTAGGAGCAGCAATAAGAACGGACAGCGGGACCCTGCGCCACGACGAAGCACTCACCCCTTCGCTCCAAATCATTCTCCACCAATCAAACAACTCCATATTTTTTATAAAAAAAGTCCTATATAACAATGTTTCTTTGTATATTTAAAGCGTTTTGATGAATTTAAGTATATGTGATATGCACCAAACGCCCAACTTCTTTAAAAAAATACGGAATCTTATTGCCAAAGACGAGCTAAATAGTGCTTTAGTACAACTAAAAATCTTTTTAGCCGAACCCCCTGTATTAGACGAAATTATCCAACAATCTGCCCGATTTTCCCGTATTCGTAAGCAAATTCGACTAGGAATAGTCAATTTTGAAGATGCGACTGTCACTCAAAATCAAATAACTCATAGTCTCTTAGAACTCTTAACAGAGATAGAAGAACAAACGCAACAACCTCATATCCAGAAAGAAGTAGAAAATGCCGTCTCTATTATTGATAGCAAAAATGTTGTAGTCGGAGATATACAAGCAGGAGGCAATATACATATTGGAGACGTTATTATTAATCAAAGTCGTTTACCGGAAGAACTCTTAGAAAATCGAATTACCAACGACCAACAATGGATTCAGAGTTTAGAAAGAGAAATAAGAAAGAATCGGGTAGCAGTCGGAAAAAAGCCAATGGCGATTTTTCAACATTATGGTTGGTTGATAGAGGTGTTTTTGCAAAAAATGCTCACTCAAAAAGGAAAAGAAAGAAGGTTGCGTAGATTGTCTTTTATGGCAGAAGTCTATCAAAGTAGTCTAAGATATTTGTGTTTTATACAATTAGCACAGTTAATGGACTGCAAAGAAAACAAAGTATGTCAGCACTTTTTTCAGTTAAATAAAACCGACTTTCAAAACTTTGACTTTCTAAATTTACTTTTAGTAGCAACCAAAACCTTGTCCCCCAAAGAGAGTTTTATACCCGAAATCCACAAGCTGATAAATGATCTATTTAAAGTAGAAGAGAGCTTTATAGATGCCGTATTCTTCTTAGAAACCTATCGTCAAAAACTCATTGACAAGCAAGTAAAAGAAGAAGATGAAAACTTTGAGACCTTGTTAGACGATTATTTAACAGCCCTTGTTTTTTGGCTCCGAAAAATCGCTTTTTTAGCCAAATATCGTCTCGTTTCTATCAAGGATATTAACCTCAATTATCGTTTGGGAACTCCTAAAAACTTTGTACATTTATACGGTGAATTACATGGGATGTATAGCGAATTATATGGTGAACAAGATTTTGTGTCTTATACTATCGAAGACCATTTTACTTTTAATCAAAGTGTCTTGTTGTTTAACAGCCATAATACCGAAGAATGCTTGAAAAATATCCATCAATCTAAAACCTATATTTCTCTATCTCCTTTGATTATTGACCAAAGCGTTTTTGCTGATAAACTGACTCAAACCCCTGAAATTTTTTATTACATTGGAAAGGATAAAAGTAAGTATCATTTTGCTCAATATAAAAACGAATTGCTTTATGGAGATCAAAAAGAAAAAGCGTCCAACAAGTCATTTAAGGTCCAAGAAAATAATAACAATGATAAGTTAGATGAGTTGTTTGAACATATCAAAAAAATCCTCCAACCCCATCAAACTTCCTCCTTATGAAAACGGCTCCCTTCAAATTTTTAGATGCCTACGAACAAAAGGACAAAGAAGTCTTTTTTGGACGAGACCAAGAAACAGACGATCTATACGATGCCCTTAGCGGTGTCAAGCATCTGCTCGTCTATGGACCATCAGGAGCAGGCAAAACCAGCCTAATCGAATGCGGCTTACGCAACCAGTTTTCCGATGCCGACTGGTTTGCCCTAAGCATCAGGCGAGGCAACAACATCAATGCAGCCGTCTATAAAACTATCAACCAAGCCTTAGAAGACCCCATCTTTTTGGACCCCGACACACAATTACCCATAGACGACAATATAGACTTTGGAAAAGCCATCGAACAACTCTTTGAAGAGCGTTTTCAGCCTGTCTATCTCCTTTTCGACCAATTTGAAGAACTCTTGATTTCAGGTGAGGATACCGAAAAAGAAAAGTTTTTTGAGCGACTCAATGACCTGATTCGCTACCGAGTACCTTGTCGAGTGCTGTTGATTATGCGAGAAGAATTTATCGGGCATCTTTCCGAGTTTGAACACCTTTGTCCAAGCATCTTTCAACACCGCTTTCGCTTGGAAAAAATGCGAAAAGAAAATGTCAAAGAAGTCATCTTTCAGCTTTTAGAATCGCCTTTTTATAAAGATAAATTCTTTAAAGTAGAAAATAGCCAACAACTAGCCGATGCCATCCTCGACCAATTGCCCGATAAAAAACGAGAAATAGAACTCACCCACATCCAAGTTTTTTTAAGTGAGCTTTGGGACAAGGCTTATAAGCAAATGACCTCTCCCAACCTCCCCCTTCTAAACGCTCAACTCATTACCAAAGACGATAGCTTAGAAGGGGTCTTAGACAGCTTTTTAAAAAAACAACTCACTTTGCTTAATGATGAATATGGCAAAGATACTGCTTTAGAGGTCTTAGCTGTTATGATTTCTAAAGACCACTATACCAAATTACAACTTACTCAGGATGAAATTCAAAAGAAATTACCTAAAGAGGTAAGAGAAATTTTAAATTTATCAAATTTATTAAAACACCTACAAAGCAAGAGACTTATTCGTATCCTTCAAGGAGATAAAACACAATATGAAGTCAGTCACGATTTACTCGCCAAAGTAGTTGGACAAAATCGTACAGAAAACATGCAGTTGCGTGATCAAGCAATAGACGTATACAAAGTCTATGAAAACGCAAAAAGCCATCTTTCCCAAGATAATTTAGACCAGATTCGTCCTTTTCAAAAATATGAACCTTATCCA
>JAHDBB010000259.1 GCA_020630635.1 Chitinophagales bacterium | reverse complement strand
TATTCTTGTCTTTGATTGAAAACCCTTTATGTTCCTCTTTAATAACTTATGTGGTGAAAAAACTTATGTGGTGAAAAAACTTATGTGGTGAAAAAACTTATGTTCCTCTTTAATAACTTATGTGGTGAAAAAACTTATGTTCCTCTTTAATAACTTATGTGGTGAAAAAAACTTATGCTAATCTTTAATAACTTATGTGGTGAAAAAACTATAGAACCTTATCCTTACAGGGTAAAATAAAAAAAGACAGCAAGAAACATTCTTGCTGTCTTTGGCGAATAGAGAAACATGATATTTTAATCTTCCAAAATCGGCAAGGTCAAAACAGGAACTTCCGCTTTTTGAACAATCGTTTCAGTAATAAAACTACTGTACATATAATCTTGATATTCTCTCAAATGCGTTCCCATCGCCACCAAATCAGCCTCCATCTTTTCAAGTATTTGAACAAGACCTTTTTCAATATTTTCCTCTTCGATGCTATGAATTTCACCAACCCGATTACCACACAATTTGACATAAGGAGCGATAGACTGTTTAAACAATTCAGGAGTATCACTAAAACGATGATTGACATCTATATTGACCAAATGAATGGTAGAGTTCCAGGTTTCGGTAAAATCTAAAAGTCGTTTTAAGACATCTAAACTTTCCTCTTTGAAGTTGGATAAAAATAAAATCTGCTCCATTTTAAAATCTTGCGGAGGCTTTTTTACCGTGATGACAGGACAACGCACCAACCTTAAAACTTTGAGCGTATTAGAACCCAACATCACTTCTTGACCACTTCGTCCTTGTGTGCCCATCACCACCAAATCTGCTTCTCCATCTTCCACCTTATCCATAATTTGAGCAACCAAATTACCATGGCGATAGCTTGTGATAACTCGAACATCTTCAAACGCTTTGTTTTGGGCAAGTTCTTCTAACTTTTCAATGGCTTCTTCTTCCTTAATAAAGTTCTTTTCATAATAGGCTTTAGTCTCTGGATCTAAGGTACTCCATTCACCCAAAATATGAGTTTGATGAAAGAACTCTACACGAGCGTTGGTCTCTTGAGCAATTTTTAAAGCGACTCCACTTGCATAATTAGCATATTTTGAAAAGTCGGTAGGAACTAGTATTTTTTCTACTTTCATGATATTTACATTTTACATTTGATGATACCTCAAAGATAAAGTAGAAAGCTAGTGTCTTCAATGACCTATATCAATATGATGAATGATTTAGATTAGATAGGTAGGAGTAAATAAAAAGACTGGTACTAAGAAGTTGAGACTGCAACGAACTAGCCCCGATAGTAGTGGTATGAATGTAATGCGTTGGCTTCGCAAAACGTTGGCTGCATTCATAGGAACGGATAGCGGGACTTTCTGTAACGACAAAGCATCCAACCTTTCGCTCCAAAAAAGAAAAAGACTTTACTTCATCCTTTAGGATGAAGCCCCAAAAAGAACCGAAAAGAAAAAAACGTTTTACTTCATCCTTTAGGATGAAGCCCCAAAAAGAACCGAAAAAAATCAAGAAAATCCTGATTCTAGTGGTATGAAGAGAAAATTTAGAATAAAACGAATTACCCAATAATATACCGCAGCTTTTCAAGATTCAAAACCTTAATCGTATTTTGCTTCACCTCAATCAAACCCTCACTTTTGAAATCAGACAAACACCGAATAATCGTCTCTTTGGAAGTCCCTGCAAAACTAGCCAAATTCTCTCTTGATATTTTCAAATCTTGTTCAGGTTCCTGTTTTTGGAGCAGCGTCAAAAGGGTGTCCGCCAATCTACGACGAACCGAATTATAGGCCAATTGCAATAAACGTTCCTCCTTTTCAGAGAGATTATTAGAAAGCATTTTGATAAATTGATGAGCGACATCCTTGTCATTATAAAGCAAAGTGAAAAAGTCGTCTTTGGGAACAATCGCCACCTCACTTTCTTCGATGGACATAGCCGTTTCCGCATAAGGTTTGTTTTCCAAAACCGCTTGATAACCGATAAAATCTCCCTTTTGAAAAACATTAATGATCAGTTCCTTCCCCATTTCATTGGTGCGATAAGACTTGATTTTACCCGACTTGACATAAAAAATCTTGTGAGGATACGCTCCTTCTGCAAACAACAATTGTTTGGGTTTATAGTGTATAATCTCCCGTTCATCAGACAAGGCTTCCAAATGTTGAATCCCTTTGGTTTGATTAAAAAAGTGCGTCAACTTATCTGCCGAGTCATTAGGAGCGTGAGCCTGTATACGAGCCAATTTTTGGAGTCGTCGTTCAATCGTATTCAACAAATCCAATTCTTCAAAAGGCTTGGTCAAGTAATCATCTGCTCCCATATTCATCCCTTTTCTAAAGTCCGTTTTTTCCGCTTTTGCCGTCAAGAAAATAAAAGGGATCGAAGCCGTTTTAGGGTTTTTACTCAAAATACTCAAAACCTCATAACCATCTAATTCGGGCATCATAATATCACAAATAATGAGGTCAGGCAGATTCGCTACAGCACTTTCTGCACCTACTCGCCCATTTTCAGCCGTCAAAACTTCGTAACCTGCCAACTCCAAAATCTCGGCGGTATTTTCCCGAATTTCAGGATTGTCTTCAATAATCAATAACTTTTTCATAGGGTATTTTTTCATAGAGTTTTTAAAGTATTAGGAAAAGTAATGGTAAAACTGGTGCCTTCATTCAAGACACTGTGAAAATCAATCGTACCATCCATCAAATGAATATATTTGCGAACAATATTTAACCCCAGTCCCGTACCAGGAATATTGCTGACATTCTTGGCTCTAAAAAAACGTTCAAAAAGCTGGTTTTGTTCTTCTGGAGGAATACCGATACCTTCGTCTTTAATCGTAATTGTAATCGTTTTAGTCTCTAACAAAACTATCCACTCAATAACTTGTTGAGCCTCCGAATATTTGATGGCATTGGATAAAAGATTATGAATAATGTGTGTTAACAGCTTCTTGTCTAAAAAAACCTTTTTGTCACCTTTGTAGTCTAAATGAATAGAGTTGTTTTTAGTGTTATTGGTTTCAAATTCTTCTTTGATGTCTGTACAAAACTCATGAAGGTCAAAAAATAGAGGTTGATGTTCAATTTTTCCTTCTTCCAATTTGCTCAATGATAAAAAGTCATTCAAGATGGTCGTAAGATGTTTGACATTGTTCTTGATACGTTGGATATGCTTATTTCTTTTCTCTTTTTGTTCTTTACTTTCATAACGACCAATCAAAGAAGCCGATGAAAGAATCGTACTCAACGGTGTTCTAAACTCATGAGAAGCGATAGAGACAAAACGACTTTTCAATTCATTGAGTTCTTTTTCTTTTTCCAAAGCTCGTTCCACTTCTTCGGCTCTCACTCTATCACTAATGTCGTGAATGATGCCTGTAAAGATGCGTTTATCCTTTAGTTTTACTTCACTAACACTCAGTTTAAAAGGAAAAGTTTGTCCATCTTTTCGCAATCCCAACACTTCTCGTCCAATTCCAATAATTTTTTTGACACCTGTATCTCTATAATTTTTCAAATATTGATCGTGTTGAGAGTGGTGAGGATCAGGCATCAACATACGGATATTTTGTCCAATCACTTCTTGAGGTTCATAGCCAAATAAATGTGCTGCTGACAGATTAATCGTTTCAATAATTCCCCGTTCTCCAATCGTAATAATACCATCCACTGCCGTATTAATAATTGTATTAAGTCGTTGCTGACTTTCTGTCAGTTGAGAAGTCTGTTCTTGGATGTCATGTAAGTCTCTAAAGATACCTGTAAAAAAAATCTCGTCTTTATGTTGCGTTTCACTAATGCCTAAATGCACTCTGAAATTCTCTCCATTTTTATTGACCGCCTTCACCACTCGACTTGTCCCAATAATTCGACTATCTCCTGTCTTCAAATAATTTTCAAGATATTGGTCATGATGAGAACGATGTCTATCAGCGATCAATTTATTAATACTCTCTCCCAAGAGTTCTTCCAAGTCATATCCAAATAGGGTCAAAACTGCCTCATTGCAATATTGAATTTGACCTTTTGCATTAATGACCACAATTCCATCAGTAACATGCTCAACAATTGTTTGTAGCAAAAAAGGAGTATCTGAAGACATAAAAAAATATATTTTTAGGCAAAGATAAGATATTATAGATTGATTGTAAATGTTTTTTTTAGGAGCGAAAGGTTCGTTGCTTCGTCGTACAGGAAAGTCCCGCTATCCGTTCCTATGAATGCAGCCAAGTTTTAGGCAGCCAACGCATCTGCATTCATACCACTACTATCGGGGCTAGGTTGTTATGGTCAGTCCCTATAGTTATTACGCCACCCGTCACCCATCACTAACACAAATGACCCAAATCATAATCTACACTGACCAGCCTCATTGAAAAGCCTTCCCAACCCCATTAACTTTGAATCATCAAAATTGATTAACTCATCTACCAAAAAATAAATCAATGTATAAATTTAATAGAATATTGATCGGCTTAGATTTTAGCCTAATGGACCGCACTTTAATCGAATATGCCTCCTTCATCTGTAGCAAAATCCAGCCCACCAAAATATACTTTACCCACATTCACCGCAATTTATCTGTACCAGCCGAAGTTGTCAAAGACTTTCCCCAATTCAGAGAACCAATGGACGAGAAGATGATCAAAGAAATGAAAGCAAAGGTCAAATTACACTTTGAAAACATTGGTCAATACGATGTAGAATATGAAGTCATCGAAGGCGCACCGAGTAAAGAATTACTTCACCGTTTGGAAGTCAAAAACATAGACCTACTCATCATGGGAAGAAAAAATCAACTACCAGGCAATGGAGTCATTCCCAAACAAATTGCCCGTCATTGTCAAAGCTCTGTGTTATTGGTCCCCGAAGCAGCCAATAAAAAGATCAATCATATATGGGTTCCCATTGATTTTTCCAAATATTCCAAATTAGCGATGGAAGAAGCAGTAATGATGGCACAACAAAACTCCGATACTCATATCTCGACACTACATATTTACGATTTACCCAACTTTGGGGCAGGTATCACCTACGGAGCCAATAAGTTAGAACCAATGGTACGTTCCAATGCCGTTGAATCCTACAACACCTTTATGAATAATATAGAAATCAACGATGTTCCCACTACACCCATCTTTCAACTTAACATCAATTATGCAGGAGCCAAGATAGCCTATGATATGGCTTATGCTAAAAAAGCGGATCTTATCATTGTAGGCGCACAAGGTAAAACAGGATTTAGTCGAATACTTATAGGCAGTTTCACTGAAAAACTCATTGAAAGCAATACGGATATTCCTCTTCTTGTAGTAAAACAAAAAATTGATAGAACTTAATCTCAATATTGACCAACATCATTAGCCCCATTGAGATACATCATTTTTTATCAACCCCCAACCCTTTAATTTTGAAACAACAACATTAGGAAGCTAATTATTTCCAAACGCACTCAAATAAATATCATGAAAATATTATTTCCAACTGACTATTCTAAAAATGCCTGCAATGCCTTTCAGTTTGCATGTTATTTAGCTGAAAAAATGGATGCAAGTATCACACTTTTGCATACCTATCAAATTCCTATTACAAGAACACAAGTTCCTGCTGCTACAATGGCACACAGCATCCAAGAGTTAAAACACACACAACAAAAGAAACTCAAAGACTTTGTAGAAGATTTCAAGATACATGCCACAACCTTACCACTTGACCAGATAGCAATGAATTATGAATCAGAAACAGGAGAACTGTTGGAAGTCATCAAAGATTTAGCCATCGAAGAAGATTTTGATATGATTATAATGGGAACCAAAGGGGCAACCAATAGCAAAGAAGCCCAATTTGGAAGCAATACCAGCAAGATAATTGACAATGTTTCTATTCCTGTTTTAGCTGTTCCAGCCGAAGCCAATTATCAAGGATTTAGCAAGGTTGCTCTTGCAGAAGATTTTGATGACAATGATACAGAACCCATTGAGTTTATCAAAAATATCAAGAAACTTTTTGGCGCACACCTTTCCATCGTTCACATCGCAGAAGTAGAAGACAACAGCAACCCTACAAGAATGAGAAACTATAACGACATCAAACACCGAAGTATTCGCACTTTACCCGATACAGATATAGAGATTATTCACGGTTTTGATAAAGTGCTTGCTCTAGATGACTTTATGGAAGAACAAAAAGTTGACTTATTGGCGATGGTTGGTAGAGACAGAAGTGAAGAAGATTTTCCTCAACCCAAAAGACTCATCAACGAAATGGTCTTGCATACTCAAACACCACTCATCGTTTTTCCTAAAAGCTAAAAAAACAATCAAAATGAAGAAGATTTTAGTCCCCATAGATTTTTCAAGAACATCTTTAAATGCGGCTTACTTTGCCTGTAAAATTGCTCAAAAAAATGATAGCCATCTTATTTTTTTACATGCTTATCGAGTACCATTAGACAATGCTTTTGTTCCTGCTACACTCATCAACCATATGGCTTTTGAAAGAGAACAACAAGCAACCCAAGAGTTTCGAGACTACATGATAAAATATCTCAAAACTCAACTAGCAAACACTGAATTACCTCCCATGAAATTTGAATTACAGTATGGTTTTGCTACAGATATCATACACGAAAGAGCCATTCATTATGATACAAACCTGATTATAATGGGAACCAATGGAGCTGATAGTGTTTGGGACAAAATGATCGGTAGCATCACATCCAATGTCATCAAATATAGTCAAGTTCCAGTATTAGCGGTACCTGTTAATGCCCAATACAACGACTTTGAAAGGATTGTATATGCAACCAATTTTGATGAAAAAGATATTGAGATTATCAAAAGAGTTGGAGAGTTTGCCAAATTATTTGATGCCCAAGTGGGCTTATTACATATTGCACCGCAAAACGATGAGCAAGATTGGTACGAAGCCAGTTTGTTAGGGGATGATTTGGATAGTGAAAATATGGGTGATATACCTATCTACAACATAGAAAGCAATAGCGTGATAGAAGGTCTTGAAAACTTCATCAAGAATAATCAATTTGACTTATTAGCAGTATTGACGCATTCCAAAAACTTTTTTGAAAACTTATTGCAAGGAAGTATGACCAAACGATTAGCTCTCAAAACCAGTATTCCTATTTTAGCTTACCATTAAAATTATAAAAAATGAAAAAGATATTAGTACCGATTGATTTTTCACAAGCAGCAATGAACGCCTTTAAATATGCTTTGAAAATTGCTGAAAGTCTTAACTGCGAAATGGAAGTTTTACATGTTTATAAGTTTCCAGTAGTTGATCCCTATATGCCTGTTCATATTCTGGATTCTTTATCCCAAGAACAGCAAGATAAAGCAATGGCAGACTTTATTGATTATGTCCAAAACCTTGCTGAAGAAGACCACGAAATTCTTGAAAAAATCCCTATGAATTATCGTTTACAAATGGGATTTGGAACCGAAGAAATACTGGCAACTGCTAAAAAAATAAAAGCCGATATGATTGTAATGGGAACCACAGGAGCTTCTGGGATCAAAGCCATGTTTCTGGGAAGTGTCGCAGGTGAAGTGATTGAAAAAGCAAGTTGTCCAGTCTTAGCAATACCCAAAGATGCCGTTTTTGATGGAAGTATCAAAAAGATTGCTTTTCCAACCGACTTTTCAGAAGAAAACCACAAGGCATTAAATTATCTTACTGAATTAGCAAATATATTGGAATCAGAGGTGGACTGTTTTCACGTCGATCTAAGCCATACAGAACAATATAC
Source organism: Chitinophagales bacterium (assembly GCA_020630635.1). Lineage (GTDB taxonomy): Bacteria > Bacteroidota > Bacteroidia > Chitinophagales > UBA2359 > JAHDBB01. The sequence goes on along the minus strand of JAHDBB010000259.1, from coordinate 726 downwards.
CCACAAGATGCAACAATTTGCCAATCAACATCCTGCCAATGAAACAGTAAAATTTGAAGTGATAGATGGTAATAATCTAATCGTTGATATGGAAAAATACGCTAAAGACAAGGAAGTAGATGTCTTAGCAATGGTGACACACAAACGCAATTTCTTTCAAGAGCTTTTTTCCTTTAGTCATGCCAAACAATTATCCTATCAATCAACAATGCCCATTTTAGGAATTCAATCACACCTTTTTACATAATTACTCCAACTTGGCAACTTTAAATGAGTTCCTAAAAAACAAAGGGATGACTGGTCTAAAAATCAGCATCCCTTTTTCTATTTCAAAAGCGTTGAGACAGTAGAAAATAGCCCCGATAGAAGTGGTATGAATGCAGAAGCGTTGGCTTAGAAAAACGTTGGCTGCATTCATAGGAACGGATAGCGGGACTTCCCACAACGACAGCGCACCCAACCTTTCGCTCCAAACAATGTAAAGCAAATTCGTTAATTTGCTCGACTCGAACTGAAAAATCAAGAAAATCCTAAAAATCCTGATTCTAGGTGTATGAAGAGAAAAAGCACAAAAAGAACCGAAAAAACGCTTTACTTCATTCTTTAGGATGAAGCCACAAAAGAACCGAAAAAATCTTTACTTCATTCTTCAGGATGAAGCCACAAAAAATCTTTACTTCATTCTTTAGGATAAAGCTAAAAAGGGCTTTACTTCATTCTTCAGGA
>JAHDBB010000258.1:6172-8515 GCA_020630635.1 Chitinophagales bacterium | reverse complement strand
TTGGTATCCACTTTTAAAATTAATAAATGAGCATTGTAGGAACAGATTGCATCTGTTCTCACGAATGAACCGCAAGATTAATTTCTAATACGTATACCTATAATCTTGAAAACATCCAGATCGCTTATATCTCCTCACCTTGCAAAAGATCCCGAATATCTGCCTTAATTTTATCGGCTAGATTATTAGCAATCACTTCTGTAGTAGATTCAGAATAAATGCGAATAATAGGCTCTGTATTAGATTTGCGAAGATGTACCCAATTAGAATCAAAGAAAATTTTCACCCCATCAATTTTAATTTGAGGCTGTTCTCTATATTTATTAGCAATCTTGGTGAGTAAATCATCCACATCAATTTCGGGAGTCAATTGTATCTTATTTTTGGAGATAACAAAGTTGGGATACTTGGCACGCAAGAAAGAACAATAAGCGTTGGAAGTAGACATATGAGACAAAAAGAGCGCAATACCCACTAACGCATCTCGTCCATAATGCAATTCTGGATAAATAATACCACCATTGCCTTCTCCACCAATAACGGCTCCTGTTTCCTTCATTTTAGCAACCACATTGACTTCCCCAACTTTAGAAGCCTCATACGTATTACCAGATTTTTCTGTAATTTGTTTTAACGCAATCGTAGAAGATAGATTAGAAACGGTTGGTCCAGGATTGTGCGATAAAATATAATCAGCGACTGCCACTAAGGTATATTCCTCTCCAAACATTTCGCCATCCTCGCAAATAATAGCTAATCTATCGACATCAGGATCTACCACAAATCCCAAATCCGCATTTTCATTGCGAACCAATTGAGAGATGCTAGTCAAGTTTTCAGCCAAGGGTTCTGGATCATGGGCAAATCGCCCTGTAATATCGCCATTTAAGACCAAAACATTTTCGACACCCAATACCTTTAATAACTTAGGAATGGCAAGGCTACCTGTAGAGTTGATACAATCTACTGCTATCTTATACTTTTTTGCTTTGATAGCCTCCGCATTGACCAATGGTAATTCAAGGATAGCTGCAATGTGTTTGTCTATATAAGTATCATCTTGACGATAAGTACCCAATTCTTCTACTGAAACAAACGTACAATCTTCATCAGCCCCCTCAACCACTTGTTGTCCTGTTTCTGCATCAATAAATTCGCCTTTTTCATTCAGTAGTTTAAGCGCATTCCATTCTCTTGGATTGTGACTTGCGGTCAAAATAATCCCACCGCCTGCTTCTTCCATCACCACCGCCATTTCCACTGTTGGGGTCGTTGACAATCCTAAATCTACCACATCAATACCGATACTCATCAAAGTACCAGTAACCAAGCTTCGCACCATTTCACCCGATATTCGTCCATCTCTACCAATGACGACTTTAGGGTTATTGCCACGCTTTAAAATAATATTTCCGTAGGCTAAAGTAAACTTTACAATGTCTAAAGGAGTCAAGTTTTCACCAGGTAATCCTCCAATAGTTCCTCTGATTCCTGAAATTGATTTTATTAATGTCAAGGTTATAGTTTTTTTGAATGGCAAAAATACATTTTTTCTGATGGAATTATCAAATAAATGAAATTTTACGCTTTTATAACCAAACCATAAAGCCATTTGATGCGTACTAATGAGTGATTGAAAAAAATTATTTTCGTGAAATACTTGCAATTATTGTTTTTTTTTCTATATTCGCACACTTTTTCAAGAAATTTGAAACAATAATTAGTAGAATGACTTATGAAAATCTATACTAAAACAGGCGATAAAGGTACGACGATGTTGTTTGGTGGAGGACGAGTTCCCAAACACCATGTACGCATCGAATCTTATGGAACAGTAGATGAACTCAATAGTTATTTGGGTTTACTACATGCTTTATTAGGGGATGCAACCGCCCAAACATGGTTGGAGGAAGTCCAAAATCGTTTGTTTACGCTAGGAGCTATCTTGGCTACTGACCCCACAAAAGACAAGGTCAAAAGTCCCGATTTATTAGAATCAGATGTAGAGTTGTTGGAAAAAGCGATAGATCAAATGAACGAATTGTTGCCTCCTTTGACCAATTTTGTATTGCCAGGAGGACATCCGACTACAGCTCATTGCCATATTGCTCGTTGTATTTGTCGAAGGGCTGAAAGGCGGGTGACACACCTGACAGAGATAGAACCAGATACGGTTCCTGAAATTGTGGTAAGATATTTAAATCGTTTATCTGATTTTTTATTTGTTTTATCCCGAAAAATTTCTTATGATTTGGCTGCACCAGAAATTATTTGGTCGCCCAGAAAATAAAATTTAGTTTTTGACATTAAAAAGTAGATAAAAGTTGAGACCCTTCAAAATAG
>JAHDBB010000258.1:0-6072 GCA_020630635.1 Chitinophagales bacterium | reverse complement strand
AAAATAGCCCCGATAGAAGTGGTATCACCAACGTGCTTGGCTAAAGGGTTTGGGAGGCTTGGTGATAAGAACGGATAGCGGGACTTGCTGTGGCAATGAAAGACGAATCTTTCGCTACTAAAAAAGAAAAAAAAACTTGAAAAGAAAAAGTATTTATTTTATAATAATATAAACTAATTCCTCCAAATAAAGTCGGTTAAAATAGAAAACCCGACTAAACAATTTTTTACTTAAATTTTTTAATTTATTTCATATTATGTATTGGACACTTGAACTAGCATCACACTTAGAAGATGCTCCTTGGCCAGCAACCAAAGACGAGTTAATTGATTATTCTATTCGTTCAGGTGCACCCATTGAGGTTGTAGAAAATTTACAGGAATTGGAAGACGAGCCAGGTGAATACTATGAGACCATAGAAGATGTATGGCCCGACTATCCAACACACGACGACTTCTTCTTTCACGAAGATGAACACTAATCAGTTTTGATCGGCTGATTCAGTCCTCAAAGGTCCTTGAGTGGACTTTCGTTAGTTTTAAAGACGTATCGACGCACAATGATAACAATGCTCATCAGTCATTTTTGTCATTGTGCTTTTTTATTGAGTAATACTTTGGCCCATTCCCAATCTGTAGGCGTAGTGATTTTAATATTGGACTCCAATCCTGCTATCAACTCAATGTTCTTGCCCATTGCTTCCACGACACTTGCATCATCGGTAAAATGGCTTTGATAAGGCTGTTGGTAGGCTTTTTTTAGAAGAGCTATATCAAAGCATTGAGGGGTTTGTACCAAGCGATAAGTTGCTCGATTGACTGCTTGAGATTGACCATTTTCATCTAGTTGACGGATGGAATTTTTTAATGGAATAGCAGGAATCACCGCCTTTTTTTCTTGAGCAGACTCATAAATTGCTTGTAGAAATGCTGTGTTCACAAAAGGACGAACGGCATCATGGACACCTACCACACCTTCTATCAAACTAATCGCTTCTAAGCCCTTTTTGACCGAGTGAAAACGGGTTTTTCCGCCATTGACAGTTTCAAGTTTTCCTACCAATCCAAAATGCTCCAACAACTTTTGCCAATGGCTTCGATATTCCTCATTCATCACCACCACTATTTCCTGTTCAAATGCTTCTAAAAAGGCTTCAATGGTATGAAGCAAGATCGGTTTTCCAGCCAACTCCATAAATTGTTTGGGTAGATCAGATTGCATACGTAAGCCTTTTCCACCAGCCACAATAATCGTTGCATATTTCATTGGTTTTATTTTTATTTGGAGCGAAAGGATTTTGCTTTGTCGTGATGGAAAGTCCCGCCATTCGTTCTTATCAGCCCTTGTAGAGCAAATTCCTAAATTTGCTCTACAAGGGTGATACCACTGCTGTCGGGGCTATTTGGGTTGAGGACACTACTTTTTAGCACCATCCAAATACACCAATAAAAAAAGCCAAGTACAGATAATATATCTACACTTGACTCTTGTTTTTTATTTCAATACCTCTACAAAAAGAGGAGTTTATAAGATCAACATCGCATCGCCATAGCTAAAGAAACGATATTTTTCTTTTACAGCTTCTTCATAAGCAGCTCGAATGAGATCATAACCAGCAAAAGCTGAAATCATAATAATCAAGCTAGTTTTGGGTAGATGGAAGTTGGTAATCATACTATTGGCAATACTAAACTCGTAAGGTGGATAAATAAATAGGTTTGTCCAACCTTCAGAGGGCTTTACCGTTTTAGTAGCTGAAATCGAGGATTCCAAAGAACGCATACTTGTGGTTCCAACCGAGCAAATACGTTTGGCTTTTCGTTCTTTAGCATCATTAATAGTACGAGCTGCATCTTCATTGATAATGTAGTATTCAGCATCCATCTTATGTTTAGACAAATCCTCTACTTCAATAGGACGGAAAGTGCCTAAGCCCACATGTAAAGTCAATTCGGCTCTTTGAACACCCTTAATTTCAAGACGTTTCAATAATTCAGGGCTAAAGTGTAAACCTGCGGTCGGAGCAGCAACGGCTCCTGTATGTTTTGCATAGACTGTCTGATAACGCTCAATATCACTATCTTCGACCCCTCTTTTGATATACTTAGGAAGCGGTGTTTCCCCCAATAGATTGAGTTTAGAACGAAATTCTTCGTCTGTTCCCTCAAATAAAAATCGGATGGTTCTGCCACGTGAAGTGGTGTTATCCACTACTTCTGCATTGAGTTCATTATTTTCACCAAAGTATAGCTTATTACCGACTCGAATTTTACGAGCAGGGTCCACCAGTACATCCCAGAGCCTTGATTCTTTATTGAGTTCTCTCAATAAGAAAACCTCAATCTTGGCTCCAGTCTTTTCTTTTCGACCAAATAATCGGGCAGGAAATACTTTGGTATCATTGACGACGAGTACATCGTCTTCATCAAAATATTCAAGAATGTCTTTAAATACTCTGTGTTCAAAAGTTCCAGTTTCTCTATTAACGACCATAAGACGAGATTCGTCTCTTCGTTCACTAGGGTATTCAGCTATTAATTCAGAAGGTAATTCAAAATCGAACTGGGATAATTTCATAGTAGAATTTAGGATTAAAACAAGTTGCAAAGATAGGGTTTTATCCCTCTAATCTTTAACGAACTGTCAAAAATGTTTGAATTATGGCAGTCAATAAATAAAAAAAAAGCAATTTGTAAAGGATTCTTTGAAATAATTTTTGAAAATTGTGTAATCTGCCATTAGGAAAGTTCTAAAATATGGTGTACTTGAACATTCCTTATTAGTTCAACCTACAATTAAACTAAAAGTTTAGTTCCAGCTATTTTATTTTTATGAAAAAAATATTACCCATCAATCACATAAAGGAAACTTGCTTATATGTTAAGGACTTAGAAGCTACTCGTCACTTTTATCATGAAGTGATGGGTTTGTCCTTAATCGGCTTTGTAGAAAATCGCCATGTATTTTTTAAGGCAGGAAGTTCTGTTTTACTGTGTTTTAATGCGGAGACGACCAAAAATGACGAACGGCTTCCCCCACATTTTGGAGAAGGGAACCTGCATTTTGCGTTTGAAGTACCCAATGATGCCTATGAATCATGGAAAGAGCATTTGATGACTCAAAATGTAGCCATCGAACAAGAAGTTACTTGGAGAGATAATCTGAAATCTTTTTACTTTCGAGACCCTGACCACCATTGTGTGGAAATTGTGATGGTCGGTATTTGGGGATAAATGAAAAAAAACAGTTTCTATGGGTTGAGACCACAACGATCTAGCCTCGAATGATTTAAATTCTAATTTCTAATCTTAAAATTCTAAAGTGGTTCAGCTTGTGAAGCGTTCTGACCCTTCCAAAATAGCCCCGAATGATTTAAATTCTAATTTCTAATCTTAAAATTCTAAAGCGGTTCAGCTTGTGAAACGTTCTAAACTTTCAAAAATAGCCCCGATAGAAGTGGTATCGCCCTTGTAGAGCAAATTCATGAATTTGCTCTACAAGGGCGGTAGGAACGGATAGCGGGACTTTCCATAACGACGAAGGAATGAACCTTTCGCTCCTAAAACTACAAAATCAGAAAATGAACCACAACTATGGACCATTGACAATCGACTATGGACCAAATTCTAAACCCCCGTCGTCGAATATTTGATATAAGCCTGCATCCAACGATCAGGAATTTCCCTTCGACAAGCGATATTATATTCTTCCTTCAAACAAGGAACCAATTCATACTCCTTATCCAAACGACCATTGACGATAGGAACTTTCATCCACCACCGATCAGACCGCCGACTTTTCAAAAAGACCAACTCTTCTCCATTTTCATTGAGTGTCACATTGTAGCGAATATAGTCTTGTTCAAATGCTATTGGATCATCAAACTTGCGAGCGTAGAAGCCTTCTGCAAAATGCCAAATACATTGAGCCAACAATTGAGCTGTCAATCCATGGGGGTCTTTTCCTGGATAGTATTCATACAAACCATAAGAACTCATCTTGTCACTAATACCTGCATAACGGGCAATACGACAAGCATCATGACCCGAAAATCCATTGGGAGACGCTTGTTGTTGACCTGGAGCATCTGCATATCGAATGGCAGAAATATCAAACGACACCATATTGGCATGACGAGTCATGGGTTCAATGCGTCGAATATCCGTTAAAAAATAAGCCAAACGGTAACATTCATTGTGCATTTGTACCAATGTCTCAACATTATCAGGATTCACCAAATAATGCTGATAGCCCAATTGTAGGTAATTGTACAAATAATGAGGACGGTGTGCTAAGATTTTATAAATGTAGGATTGGACATAAGGATCATCAGGATCGTAATTGAAATCAATCTTTTCGTCAAAAACAGCGACTATCGTATCTTTTTCCAACGATTCATACGCTTGATATTGACAATAAGTCAATTCTTGGGAATTACTGATAATAATGGGAATGACATCATTTAAAAGTAGTTCTTGAACGACTCTTTCGACGGCTACAAAGGTATCTCGGATACTGTGTCCAGGTAAGATATTGCCCAAGTCCAAGAAATTGAGACGACTATCCCAATTAAAAAGCTGATACAAATATTTTCGGACCTTATCAGCCCCATTCATATCGGACTGAGCATTGCGGCTTAAGCGATAGTCATAAACGCCTAATAAAGCGATGTCGTATTTTTTCCATGCATCCTCCTCTAAATCCTGTATATAGCCAATTTGATTTGCCCATTGATTAAATGAGAGTTCAGTCACGTTGACAAAGTTATCAACCTGAACTCCTTGAAGTAGTTCTCTTAACATAATTGTTTTATTGCAATAACAAATGTAAAAGTTATTTTGGAGTTACCTAAATAAAATGAATATTTTGATTGAAAAAATAAGATGTTTTTATGTTACAAAAACCTATTTACAACAATCCAAAAACTCCCCTATACATTCACTTAATAAATGCGAATGATCATTTATAGGGTTCCAACCAGTATAAAGATAACTTTCTTGAAGGGCGGTCGTCAAATCAAATTCGTTTTGAGGGTAGGAATTAAAAATTTGATTTGCTTTAAAATAAGCTGCCAAATACTCCTGCTCTGTTTGACCACTTGTTGGTATTAAGATAGCATTTTTTTCTAAAGTAACCAAATCCATTAAGCTGCTATAGCCAGATCGACCAATAATCAAACGAGATTCATTCATTAGCTGATTGATTTTTTCGCTGGTCAAATGGTCAAAAATCGTCAAATTTCTTTTTTCTTTGACCTCATTGGTTTCTGTGACTCCTCGCACAAAGACTGTTTTTCCATCATAATTTTCTAACTGTTCCAACAGTTTTTTTTCCAAAAGACTTCTTTGTGGCTCTGGTCCTGACAACAACACCATCAAATCGTATCTAAATGGCACATCTTGTTTTTTCAGACGAGACAAAGGACCAATAAATCGAAAACGTTTATTATCCAATTTTCGACCATGTGCCAATTTTCCAGACAAATTGGGTGAATTGGGAAAATCTGGAATCCAACACCATTTATATTGACCAATGAAGAAATGATTGATCTTATAAATGCTCGGTTCTAACCATTGCCATTGTGAGGGGACTTGTATAAAAACTTGATGCGTCAAAAACACACTTGGTACAGACTTGGACCACATCCCAAAACGATTATCTGATATAATCCCTTTCAACTTATACTGTTTTACAAGACGTTGTGTTACAGTATGTTCCCTCCAAATATTCTTTAAAATTTTAGGAGTTTGTTGCATCATCGAAAATGCCATACTTCCACTATCTGGATAAAATACCTCTTTTGACTTCAAGTTGATTGTTCGGAGATGCGGAACCTCCTTTTCCAACAAGGTCAAAGCCCGTCCATCACTTGCCACAATAGGCACAACTCCCTGCTTTTCCAATTCATAAATAACTGGCAAAATACGGCTGGCATGTCCCAAGCCCCAATTTAGGACAGCGACCAATATATGAGGTTTTTGTTCGCTCATCTACATTTTTTTATTTTTTTGGAGAGAATGGTTATTACTCTTTCATCGCAATGGGTCTCCCCGCTGTTCGTTCTTATTGCTG
>JAHDBB010000257.1 GCA_020630635.1 Chitinophagales bacterium | reverse complement strand
AATGATAAATGATAAATGATAAATGATAAATGATAAATGATAAATGATAAATGATAAATGCGGCTCAGCTTATGTATTCTTTTTATTAGGAGCGAAAGGTTTTTCTTTCATCGCAACAGAATGTCCCGCTATCCGTTCTTATGTATACTCCAAATATGACATTTTTTAAAAAAATGTCATATTTTCGTATTCATACCACTTCTATCGGGGCTAAGTCGTTATGGTCTCGACTTCTTAGTACCAGTCCAAATTTTCTCATTCGATCACTTCTTTCGTTTTATACTAATTTTAGAGTTCGTCTTATTGCCCAGATTTTCAAGATTAATGGCATTGGGTTTTCGATTGGTATTACTGACCGTTATCTTGATGCGTTTAGGAGGAGCTTGTGGTTTAGACTCTTTAGGTTCTTCCATAGGAGCAGGAATATTCACCGTAGTTTGTTCATTTGCTAAACCAATTCCTTTTTTGACAATGCCATTGGGTTCTGCAAAATCTCTTACCCATCGAGCCACTTTTTCATCTTCTGGATACGGTGCTACATTGACCGCATGATAGTTTTTATACTCTAAGATTTGTTGGATTCTTAGAATCAGTAAATCTAAGTTATAAAGTTTTCCAAATTCTTTGGTATTGCTACAAATGCGTCCTTTGTATTGTCCATCTGACTTGATATTGGGATGCCATATGTTGGTTAGGACTTTACACTTAGGAGATTTTATAGGATATTCTCTTGGAAGGCTGATTTCTATTTCATGTTTTTGGTCGTAAATCGGGATTTGTTGTTCATCAATACCAATAATGCTTTTGAGATGATAGGTAACATGATAGACTTCAGGAGGCATGTCGGGATTTTCACCTGATTGCCTCACCAATCTGTAACTAATATCTTCATTTGCCTTGCAGAGTTCATCCACCGATAAATGTTCTTTTGCCAGTCGCTTTTCTCTGGGATTCAACTTTTTGAAATTGTATGATAAAGGTTCCATTTGGGAGTTTTTGTACATTGAAAATATCGTAGTCTTGGGTTCTTTGATGTTTTCTAGTTGGGTTTACCTCTTATCCTGCAACTAACTTGGGCGCAAAAAATAAAATCTCTCCGTTGTGAATGCCTAATTCTTGTAAGGTCTTTTCTGGAATGACATTGATGCCGCCTTTGGAACTTAATTCATAGGTAAATGGATTGCCTTCGCTATCTCTGGTAGGAATGTTTAAGTCGGCTGCATTTCTTAAAAGTTCTTCTATTACTTCTTTTCCTGTGGCATAAACCGGCAATTCGACTTCTAAGTCGTCGCCTCCTGGTAGCAATCGAATGGTTACATTAATAATGGAAGTATCTTGATGATTCATTTTACTGTTTTTTTTAAAGGTTTTTTATTTTTAAGTCCATAGTCGGTAGTTAATGGTCCATAGTTTTTTGGCTAAAAATTTAAGATACGATGGAATATCGACCATCGACTTTAAAACTGTCACTAAGAAATACTTGCCTTAACCAACTAGACCCGATAGTAGTGGTATCACCAACGTGAGTTGGCTAAGGGGTTGGGGTAGCTTGGTGATAAGAACGGATAGCGGGGAGACCCGTTGCGACGAAGCAAACCAACGTTCTCTCCTAAAAAAATCAGAAAAGATTCTTAGGAATAAACTTATTGTCACTTGAAAATATTAGACGAAAATGGAGGGGTGTTTTTGAAAAAATAGGCGATTATGTGAAAGAAAAATAAGGTTCGTCACCTGTCAGTTCGACAAAATGACGTTGTGAATCAATCAAAACGCTCATAATGTGTAGCGGTGGAATGCCGATGGATTGGAGGGTCATATCAAGATGTGGGAAGGTCTTGTCAATACGGGCTAAGTCTTTGGTTATCACCATATTTTCTCCTGTAACACCTTCGTATTTTTGCATCAGTTGGTCGGACAAATGCGGAAAAGGAACGACCACAGCAGACGTTTTTTCACTCTGTTTTCCTGTAATTTCTAAAACCAATTCATAGTCTAACTCAATGATGGGATGATCTGTTTTAAAATGTTGAGACAAGAAATCTAAAGTCTCTTTGACTGTCATTTGAGCCGTTAAGTTGGGTGCTTCTAAAATGGAATCATAACGATAATGACTCAAACAATCCTCTTTTAAATCGGGCGTATTGTATTGCAAAAAGATGTTGTTCATCCCTTCAAAATAAAACTTTTCGCCTGCCATTGATTGCCGTTCATTACCCATCACCACTTTCAATGCTTCTTGCGTTTGTAGGGCCGCAACGATAGAAGAAGAAATCGGCGTGGTCGGAATTCGACCTTGTGTCGCATTGCGTTGAGCGATGTCTGGACAGCCTAAACGATAGCGAATATTTGCCCTTTCAACCTCCGATAATTGACATTCATAACAAGAAGTATCGGGCTTATATACATTGACTTGACCCGCTAAATTTTCGATGGCTCCGTCCACCCAAATTTTATCGACCTTGTGGCAAGCACGATTGAGAAATAACCTTGCCAGTCGATTATCGAGACAACCAACCACTACATCTACTCGTCTAAAAATGCCCAATCCAACATCTGCCGTCACATCTCCATTGATGGTTTTAACCTTGACATTTTTATTAATTTCCTTGATGCGTTTACTCGCTACATCTACCTTCAAACTTTGGTTTCCACAATCTGATTCTCTAAATAAAATGGAGCGAGAAAGGTTGGAATATTCGATGGTATCAAAGTCAATGACCAAGATATTGCCGACATTGAGTAAGGCTAAATTTTTGAGAACCTCGTTGCCCAATGCTCCAGAACCAACGACCATTACTTTGGCAGCACGAACGGCTTCGGTATCCCAACCTGGTATTTTTTGGAATGTTTTATCCCATTCTTTAAAGGTAAAATTGGGTATTTTGATATTTTTCATAGGTCAAAAACTAGTATTTTTTCAAATTCACCACTTCTATTCCGTCCTACTTAGAAGACAGCTTCTATCTCATATAAGACTAACCTTGTAATATTTTTTTGAAATGAAAAAGCTATTTTTTTGTTTTATAATCGGCGTTTTGGTATCTCAAGTAGCTTTACAAGCACAAAATCATTTGTATAAAGACCTTTATTATACCACCAACGAGGTTATCAAAAGTAATTCTCCTGATTTGCTCAATGCCATCAGAAAGGACGATGTTGATTTTTTGGAAAATTATTTTTCTGACGAAAACATGAGTTCTTTGGGATTGGATTGCTTACTCATGTCTTGCGTTTACAACTCCTCTAAAACCACTCAATTTTTATTGGATAAAGAGGTCAATCCTGCCTTGCTCAAAGGAGACAAAAACCCTCTCCTTCATGCGGTTTATAACGAATCCATCAATGCCCTTCAAGCACTCTTAAATACCAATTTAGACCTTTATCCATCCTTACCCAAAGACCATACTTTACTTCATTTTGTTGCCAGTCATGACAAGGTTCAGAGCTTAAAGCCATTGGTAAATGCAGGTATGGCCATCAATCAAACTGAAAAAAATGGCAATACTCCTTTACATATTGCTTTGTTGAAAGGACACAGTCAATGTGCCAATCAACTCATTCAATTACAAGCAGATGTAAATATTGCGAATCTTAATTTAATGTATCCTTTGCATATTGCAGTAGAAGATAATGACGAAAAAGCAACGTTGAATTTACTTTCAGCAGGAGCCAATACTCAAGCAATCAATAAAGATGATTTTTTACCTTTACATTATGCAATTCAAAATGAAAATATTGATCTGGTAGATTTGTTATTAAAATTTATGCCAACCATTAGGATAGAGAATAACAAGAAAAACATCTATGATGCGGCTAAACGTAGCAAAAATAAAATGATTAAAGATTTGGTCAAAGACCGAGTGAAAGCAGAAAAAAAACTATATGCTTCTGTCCGTTTTAACAACCCTAAATGCCATGAGTCTTGTGATGGTCAAATTTGGGTAGATGTGCAGAATGGCAAGCCTCCTTACACTTATTACTGGGAACATGATCCGCAAATAGAAGGAAATACGGGAGATGAGTTATGTGAAGGAAAGTACAATATTGAGGTAAAAGATAAAAAGAAAAAAACGTATTCGATGAGTGTTTATTTAGAAGAACCTAAAAAATTGAGTACCATTGTTCTCAAAGATTTTGATACCAACAATTATCCCAATGCCAATCTTAAAGGACTAGCTGAAGGGGGTGTTCCTCCTTATCAATATCAGTGGAATGATAGAAGTAAAGGACAGTATGTTTTTTTGGAATCAGGCAATCATCAATTAACCGTTACAGATGTTTTAGGTTGCTCTGCCGAAAAGACTTTTGATATAAATGCAAGTTCTAAAATTATTGATACGTCCTCCCCTACTCCAAATAAAACATCCAATCCAACTCCAACCATCGAAAATGATGATTTAGTGGTTTCTAATGAAGGCTTGGAGGATGGAGTTTATTCGGTTCCCAACAACTTACTGGATTTTGAAATTAGCAAGGCTCTCGACTATTTTGAGCATGAAAATGTCAATGTCATTATTCTTTCTTCCAAAGGCAATGAGGTCGGACGCTTTACGATTAGAGATTATCTCAACCGATTGCGTTTATTAAATAAGTATCAACCAAGTATTGTGGAAAAAGAGGTAAATGCACAAGGTAAAATTAGCCTTTTGTATGTGAATGAAGTTCTCAAGTGACAGGTGATTTTTTGGTTCTTTTCTTAACTTCATCTTAAAGAATGAAATAAAATATTTTTTCTTTTTAGGAGAGAACGGTTGATCTTTCATCGCAACGGGTCTCCCCGCTATCCGTTCTTATGCTAAAATCCTACTCAAACCCTTTTAGCCAACGCTACATTTAGCATACCACTACTATCGGGTCTAGTTGGGTTAAGGTAGAACGTATAGTTCCAGTAAATAGAGACGAGCTGTTCGGTTTTTACATGTTGGAACGACAGGACGTAAAGAAACGATTACTTCTTTAGGGGGCAGGAAAAAATAAAATATGCATTTTTAAACAACGGATTGAATGTAGGAACAGATAGCATCTGTTCTTTCGTATGAACCGTCAACGAGATTATGACCTTTTATAAAGAAAATGGTTGTTCCGCTTCACACGTGAGAACAGTTGCAAACTGTTCCTACAACACTCCCTTACATCCCAAAACCAAGCAAAGAACCGCAAACGTCCCATCGTCCCATCGTCCCATCGTCCCAAAACCAAGAAAAGAACCAAAACGTCCCTACTTATCGAAAATTTACCATTAATTATGTCCAAGCACATTTATACCATACTATTATTACTCTGTTGCTTTTCTGCATTTGCACAAGACGAAGAATACATAGAACAAGAAAGAGTCAGTGAATTTGAAGAAATTGCATTGGAAAAAGCCAGAGATTTAGGAACTTATATCGAGATTATTTCTGACAAAGATAGCCGACCCAGTGATGTTTCTGAAGCCATTGAATTGGCAATCGGATTATTTTTAGATGAGTATCAACGTGTCCAAGTATCTTCTTTAAATCGCACCGAAATACAATCCTTTCCCATTCGAGAATACCTCGATAGAATCCGTTTATTGTCCTATCGAAAAGTAGAAATCGAGTGGTTTGATGTTCATCAAGTCAGTGATATAAAACTGGGGACGGATGGAAAATATCATGGCGTTATTACGGTCTATCAACGTTTTAAAGGATACGGAGACGATGAGATTGTTTATGAGGATGTAACTGAAAAAAACATAGAAGTCATCCTGGATAAAATCTCTAAAAATGTCGGTGGAACCATCGTCAATAATTGGGATGTCTTTTTAGGCGACCTTAATGTTATCGAAACCAGAGAAAAATGAATAAAAGGATTTCCAATATATTATGCCCATTACTAGGTCTATTTTTTTTCTTAGAACTCCATGCACAAGTCGATATTGTATCTGATTTCCCCAATCGTTCTGATATTATTTTGCGGGTCAAACAAGTAGATGAGTTTATTCATCGCTTTAACTTTAATGAGAAAAAAATAGACTTAAATGAAATTCGAGTGAGTCGGCGTTCTGAAATCATCCCCTTGTTGGTAGAAACAACCTATGCCAAACAAAACGCTCAAATTCTCAAAAATTTTGTACAAGCCAGTCTTCAAAGTCCGTTGATTAGTTTCTATGATGATAACTGGTATGCAGTTGTCAAATGTGAAGGGGTTTATAATCGAAAGACGGTTCGATTAGATTTAGTGTTACAAGTAGAAACTTTTCCTAATCATAGCTCCAAATGGGTTTTGGTAGGAGTAGATGCACCTTTTTTACAAATTGATGCGGAATGTACCGATCCTAGTAAGTTGATTTCGCCCAGTAATAATGAAGTGGGCTTTATTGGTTTACAACGGATTTTTGAGGATAAAGAAAATATCACGGCTTATAGTTTGACAACTTATGAACCCGACTATTTGAGTATCTTATTACACGAAGTCAAAGCAGGACGTTTTATTTTTAAGAAGTCGATTGTTAGCAAATACTATTTTACCCAAATACCAGATTGGGTTTTTGTCTTGGAACATTTCAATCGTTCTGGCAATAATTCGGGATGGCTTATCTCCAACTTAATCCCTGTTCGAGAAGCACAGAAAAAACAGTTTTTGTATAATGAAATCAAATTGAAAGTCTCAAGATAAATGATTGAGTTGGTATAGGTTGAAACCGTTGCTACATAGCCCCGATAGAAGTGGTATTCGTGTAGAAGCGTTGGCTACCTAAAACGTTGGCGACACGAATAAGAACGGATAGCGGGACGTTCTATGACGATGAAAGAAGAACCTCTCGCTCCTAATCAAAAAAATCCACAAATATGAAAAAAATATTTTTAGCTTTATTGATACTAATGTATTCTGCTATAAATGCACAAAATCCCATTAGTCATAATGAGGTAAAATATATACAAGATGAAGCGACTAATTTAGTAGAATTACTCGAACAATTGCTCAATTTGATTGGCGACGTTTATACCTCACCAGAAGAAAGGCGAGAGTATATTGAAGACTCTTATAAAAAAGTCGTTTATGATGAAAGCGTTTATTTTGAAGATGATTTGATTCAAGATAGAAGCCAAATCCGCAACGTTCCAGTAAAAGAATATTTGAATAATACGTATTTTTTTTATAAAGATAGTGGCGTAAACTTTGATTTTCAAGGAATTAGAGTGAGTGACGTTTATACCAAAGATTATCTTTTTGTTTTGGTTTATTTCAATCGTTATTTGAATGGCACTTCTATTTCTGAAAACAAAGTCATTAACAATACGGTTCAACGAGTTGCAGAAATTCGCTTGACCCGTGCTGAAAGACAATGGGATATGCATATCGTCAATGTTCGTTTTCCCAATCAGGCAGACAATCAAGCAGATTATCAAAAAGTCTCCACTTATCAAAGTGCAGAAACATTTATTGCTCCTAAAGACAGTCGAATTTCTGATTTAGAAACGGCTCTCAACAAACAATCCAGCGAAATTCAAAAGCGTAAAAAAGAAAGTGAAGATTGGTTGCGTTCTAAAAATGATGACTACTCGAATAAGCTGGATGTCAAAGATAATAAAATTGCGACTTTGGAAAATAAGGTGGCAAGTTTGGAACAAGAGTATAAAGATATGCTAACGGAAAAGGATCAACAGATTGAAAAACTCAAAGGAAGTTTTACGGATATTGCGGCTGATTATGGACAACTCAAAGAGGAAAAAGGAAAATTTGCTCAACTAAAAAAAGACAATGCTGATTTGCAAAAGAAGGTCGAATCGTTTAGAAGTAAAGTCAATGCATTGGAAAATGCACTGGATGAACCTGTTTGTTATGTAACTGATGGAAATACAACTACTTTCTTTTCATTTAGTAACAATATAGTCAAATTACCCTATAAACGTTCTAAGATTGACAAGCTGCTTTCACCTCATAATCAATCGTCTTATATTATAGAAAAACTGGATAAACAAAATTCTAAATTTACCATTCTTGACCCATTGATTTTTTGGAAAGACTCGGATAAAAAAGTCGTTATTTTGATGGTCAATGATGATCCAGAAAAAGCAGTTATTGATAATTAGATTTTTTTAGGGACGATGGGACGTAAAGGGACGTTTCGGCTCTGATGTGAGCATTTATTAAGGTGTAGTTTCTAATGCTGCTTGCAACTTCTCTTTTTGCTTAAAAAACGCTTTGGCTTCTCCCATCGGCAAAGGCTCTGGAAGAGGTAATTTTTCTTTGAGATGATCTACTTGCTGACCATTTTTCCAGAAGCGAAAACAAACATGAGGTCCTGTTGCTAAACCTGTACTTCCGACATAACCGATGGTCTGTCCTTGTTGTACAAAACTACCTGCTTGTATTCCTTTGGCAAATTTTTGTAAATGCAAATACTGGGTTTGGTAGGTTTCATTGTGTTTGATTTTTACATAGTTGCCGTTATTTTCTCCAAAGGCTGCGACGCTTACGACACCACTTGCAACTGCTATGACAGGTGTGCCTTCTGGTGCGGCATAATCGGTTCCTAAATGGGGCTTGACTTCTTTTAAAAC
>JAHDBB010000256.1:3463-8539 GCA_020630635.1 Chitinophagales bacterium | reverse complement strand
TTTTATCAAATTCATCAGAACTGGTGCTAAGAAATACTTTCCAAAACGACCTAGACCCGATAGAAATGGTATGGTTGTTTTGTGGGTTGGCGTGGGTGTGGAAAGGGCAACAGCCATAGGAATGGATAGCGGGGAGAGCCATAACGATGAAAGAGTAATAACCCTTCTCTCCAAAAAAATCTGCATTTGAATACAATGCATGTTATTTTCGACTTTATATATATAGCTTTTTGTTTTTCTATGTCAAATTATGTCCAATAAGCAACCAAACATCCTTGATCCAATCAGTTAAATAACCAAAACCCTTGTTTCTAAGACTAAAACTTTGGGCTTCCAATAAAAATTCTTAAATTAGATGCCCTAATTATTGTACAACTATGCAAATAAGTTAACCTATAATATTAAATTTAAACGATTATGATTCAAAAACTACAGAAATCACTATTTCTAACCTTAACTGTGTTGTTGAGTTGCTGTTGGCTCTCCAGTATCAATGCACAGTGTCCGCCTGATGGGGTACAAGGGACTTATACCTTTGATGGTCCAGCCCCCACAGCAACTGACTGTAGTAGTTTTGCAGGCAGTATTTATGCAATCTGGTCTAATGAAAATTATCAAGTAGACGGTGTTGTTGCGGGTCAGACTTACCTAGTTGACCTTTGTGGTTCAACAGAATGGAATGTTGTTATTGGGGTCTATGATCCAAATGGCAACCTAGTCGCTTCTGACGATGGTTCTGCTTCAGGTTGTGGAACGGGGGCGCAAGTTACTTTTACAGCCCCTGTTGATGGGCTTTACTCTATCACAGTTGGTACACCTGATTGTGCCAATAACCAAATATCTAATGGAACCATTTTGATTTTCAACAACTCAGATGGTGTTGATTGTCCTCCAGAAGATGTCTGTGTTGTCAATCCAGGTTGGGTAGAGATCGTACAGCCAGCCTTTGTTGCAGATCCCATCCCTTATTGTGCAGATGATTTGGGAGTAACTCCCGATGAAGAAACATTGTACTTCGCCATTGCGATGAGTTCTGATGATACAGAATACAATGTGACTAGTACGGCTGGTACTGTATATGGTGGAGATGCCATTACGCCTAGCTCAACGATTCCTAACTTAACGATTGGGTTTATTGGACTGACACAAGGAGACATAGATGCAGCAGGTTCTACTGTTACGGTTTCTTTTGAAGGAGCGACGTTGAGTAATTGTACCGCAGAACTTGTACTAGATTTAGATGCTTTAGGCATTGACAATATTACAGATTTTTGTGGTCAATGTGAAGCTGATGCAGTTTGGGTAGATTTTGATGCCGAAGGAGTTCCTGTAATTTCAGCAACTCCCGCAGCTTTTTGTGACTTTGAATTAGGTTTTACACCAGACGACCAGACTCTTTATATACCTGTTGCTGCTTTTACAGATGATACAGCGATGGATGTAACAACGACAGTAGGTACTATGTTTGATGTAGACGAAGATGGCAACTTGATAGATGCCGTAGATGTAGCAACTGCATCACTAGTTTGGTTAGCATTAACACAAGCAGATGTTGATGGAGCAGAGGGAGGTATCGCAACGATCACCTTTACCAATCAAAACTTAACAGAATGTGCAGAAGGTGTATTAGAATTAAATGTTGATGGATTGGACATTGCAGCTTTCTGTGATGTAGAATTTGATTGTGCAGATATTTCAGCAAATATTGGAGATCCTTGTGATGATGGTGATGATGATACAACAGGAGATGCAATAACTGCTGATTGTGAATGTGTCGGAACTCCAGCAGGTTCTGGTCCTTCTAATGATGCATGTGCAGATGCGGTTGATATTAGCGACTTATTTGGAGATGATGTAGAGGTCGGAGGCCCTTATACCAATGCTGGTGCAACAGTAGATGACCCTAGTGGAAATGGTCCTGGAAGTTGTTTTGGTGAGCCAGACGGTTCAGGTAGTGCGCCAGAATTAAATGCGAATGTATGGTTTACATTTGTCGGTAATGGAGGTGCATATAATATTGGTACAACGGGAGATTGTCCAGGTATTACAGATGCTATGGAGGACAATGACGCACAATTAGTTGTTTATACAGGAGATTGTGGTAGTTTGACAGAAGTAGGATGTAGTGATGATGGTATTACAGCAGGTACAGGTAACTGGGTTCCACTTTTAGAAGGATTTGAGACAGAGGATGGTGTAACTTATATAGTGATGATTGATGGGTTCAATTTCCAAGGAGCTTTATCTGATGGAGAATTCTGTTTTGAAGTGACTCCTGCTGATCAAGCAGCTTGTGTGGTTGGTCCTACTTGGGTAGATTTTGACGCTGACGGCAATCCAGTAACTAGTCCAACAGCAGCATTATTCTGTGGAGATGAAGAAACATTAGCGATTCCATTTGCACCATTATCTTCTAATGGAGATACTTTATTTGATATTTCGGTGACAGGTGGTTATGCTGGAGTATTTAATGGTGAGACATTTGATGAAATCACAGAATTACCTTTATTAAATATAGCTTACTTGGTAGTTAACCAAGATGACATAGATGCAGGTGCTGTTATTACTGTCACGATGACAGGTGTTGAAGATAGCGGATGTGAAGCAACTTTAGAAGTTGATTTGACAGATATTGTAGTAGCAGATATATGTGGAGGTGTAGGAACTTGTCAAGTAGATCCTGTATGGGTTGACTTTGATGATATGGGTACTCCTATAGTAAGTGAAGAAGGTGTTCCTTTCTGTGGAGATGCTGGAACAATTGCTATTCCTTTTGCACCAGTCTCTTCAACAGGAGATACGATATTTAGTGTGTCTGCTACAGATGGAAGCATTATTCAGTTTGATGAAGATGGAACGGCTGTAGAAATTGAGGAGTTAGGTTTATTATTCATAGGATGGTTACAATTAACTCAAGATGATATAGATGACGCAGATGGTACCGTTACTATTACATTGACAGGCGTAGAAGACGCAGAATGTACAACTACTTTGGAAGTAGATGTTTCTGGTCTAAATGTAGAAGAATTGTGTGGTGGAACTGTTGAAGCTCCTGAAAATGATGAGTGTGATGGAGCGATTGATATTAGTGATGCTTTTGGAGGAGATATGGGTGAAGTAGTTACAGCAGGTGTTTTCTCAAATGTTGGAGCAACACCATCTAATAATGATGGTTCTATCTTCCCTGTGATTGATGAAGGTACGGTCGATGCAGATGGAAACTGTTGTATGTGTGAAATTACCTTAGAATTTGACGATGTTTACTTACACAACGATGTTTGGTTTACATTTACAATAGATGAAGCAGGTTCTTACTTTATCGAAGCATTATCTGGTGATGAGTGTGGTGGTGAGCCATTAGGACAATTTGAAGATACTCAAATTATGTTATTTAGTGGTGATGAGTGTGGAGACTTGAGCTTTGTTGGATGTAACGAAGATGGACCAAGTTCAACAGCAGATACTTATCCAGCAGGTGGCTTGTTTAACTTAGAAGCAGGAACTTACTATTTAATGGTAGATGAGTTTGGTGCTATTCCAGAAACAGGAGATTTCTGTTTACAAATTACGAACCAAGACGAGTTGCCTTGTGCGGTTGTTCCTACTTGGGTTGATATAGACGAAGAAGGCAATGCAGTTACTAGTGCAACTCCTGCTGTATTCTGTGGAGATCCTGGTACGATTGCGATTCCTTTCGCTCCTTTATCTTCTACTGGCGATACTATTTTTGATGTATCTACTACTACAGGACGTATCGTTCAATTTGAAACTGATGGAACGGTTGAAATTGATGAATTAAACTTGTTGACTATTGGATGGTTAGAATTGGATCAAGATGATCTTGACAACTTAGAAGGTTCTATTACCATTACAATGACAGGAACAGAAGACGATGAGTGTTCGGCTACTTTAGAAGTTGAATTTACAGAAGAAATTATTATAGACGAAATCTGTGTGCCTGAGTTTGATTGTGAAGAGTTAATGGCAAACATTGGAGATGATTGTGGTGATAACGGTATAGTACAAGAAGATTGTACTTGTGAAGAAATTCCAGTATTTGATTGTGAAGAGTTAATGGCAAACATTGGAGATGATTGTGATGATATGGATGATACAACAGAAAATGATGTTGTTTTAGAAGACTGTACTTGTGAAGGTACATTGATCCCTGTTTTGGGATGTACAGATGAGACAGCTTGTAACTACAATCCAGATGCCAATACAGATGATGGCAGTTGTACAGAATTAGATTGTGAAGGTGAATGCGGTGGTGATGCTGTAGCAGGTACTGCTTGTGAAACAGCAGATGGAGCAGAAGGAACACTTAACGGCGAATGTATCTGTGTAACTGAAGACGTAGAAGGATGTACCAATCCAGAGGCTTGTAACTACAATCCAGAAGCAACAGTAGATGATGGTTCTTGTGTTGTTGTTGAAGGTGGTGAATTTGAAGAAGGTGAAACAGTAGCTTGTGGCGAAGGAGCAGTAGAATTGCCAACTTTCACAGAAGGCGATGCAAGTTTAGATACAGAGTTCTTGATTACAGACCAACAAGACTTAATCTTAACAGATACAGCCAATATGGTATTTGAAGGAAGAATCGTTGGAGTTGTGGCAGGTGATGCTACTTCTATTGATCCAGCAGAATATGGATTTGGATTAGGAGATGAGTTCTGTGTAACAGGTATTTCTTATGACTTAGATTTAGTAAAAGATATTGTAGACGCATTAGGTCCTGACGATCCAGGAAGTAGCTGTTGTAGTGCATTAGAAGTGGCATTTGGTAATCCAGTTTGTGGTCCTTTATGCGAAACAGGTGGTATTTGCTCAAGCGATGATGTGGTAGGTTTCCAACAAGTGGTTGACTTATTTGGCATCTTTGGTGCTGAACCAGCAGTCGGAGCCGTATTAGACGCTATTGATGGATTAAATATGACAGTTGCAGAACTTGCAGCAATTGTAGATGTGGTATGTCCAGGTTTAGGAGACAACTTCCCCGTATGTGCAGCCGTCAGTAACACAGTTTGTTTCACTATCGAAGTACCAGGTTGTACAGATGATGCAGCTTGTAACTAT
>JAHDBB010000256.1:0-3363 GCA_020630635.1 Chitinophagales bacterium | reverse complement strand
CCATCAATGATATGATAGTAGATTGTGAATGTACAGGTGACGCAATAGTAGAAGGTTGTACAGATGAAGCCGCTTGTAACTACAACCCAGACGCTAATACAGATGATGGAAGTTGTGCGGAATTAGATTGTGAAGGTGTTTGTGGTGGCGATGCAGTAGCAGGAA
This sequence comes from Chitinophagales bacterium, assembly GCA_020630635.1. Lineage (GTDB taxonomy): Bacteria > Bacteroidota > Bacteroidia > Chitinophagales > UBA2359 > JAHDBB01. The sequence continues at coordinate 3,198 of JAHDBB010000256.1, read as the reverse complement.
GTGCCTGTGGAGAAGATGGAACTTACAATGCAGACTGTATGTGTATAGAAGAAGAAGTTGTATTTGGTTGTACAGATGAAGCCGCTTGTAATTACAATGCAGATGCAGAAGAAGATGATGGAAGTTGTATCTTAAATGGAGATACTTGTGATGATATGAATGATGGCACGATCAATGATACGATAGTAGATTGTGAATGTACAGGTGACACAATAGTAGAAGGCTGTACAGACGAAGCCGCTTGTAACTATAACCCAGATGCGAATACAGACGATGGTAGTTGTGCCGAATTAGATTGTGAAGGTGTTTGTGGTGGCGATGCCGTAGTAGGAAGTGCCTGTGGAGAGGATGGAACTTACAATGCAGATTGTGAATGTATTGAAGTAATTGACTTTGGTTGTACTAATCCAGATGCTTGTAACTATGACGAAAATGCAGACGAAGATGATGGAAGCTGTATCTTAAATGGAGATACTTGTGATGATATGAATGATGGAACCATCAATGATACGATAGTAGATTGTGAATGTACAGGTGACGCAATAGTAGAAGGCTGTACAGATGAAGCCGCTTGTAACTACAACCCAGATGCCAATACAGATGATGGCAGTTGTGCCGAATTAGATTGTGAAGGTGTTTGTGGTGGTGATGCCGTAGCAGGAAGCCCTTGTGATGGAGGAATCTATAATACAGACTGTGAATGTATTCCAGATGCAGTTGTATTTGGTTGTACAGATGAAACCGCTTGTAACTATGATCCAGAAGCGGAGGAAGACAATGGAAGCTGTTTCTTCAACGGTGAAACTTGTGATGATGGTAATGATGGAACCATTAATGATATGATTATAGATTGCGAATGTACAGGTGATGCAATAGTAGAAGGTTGTACCAATACAGCAGCTTGTAACTATAACCCAGAAGCCAACGTGGATGATGGAAGTTGTGCAGACTTTGATTGTGAAGGTATTTGTGGAGGCGATGCAGTAGAAGGTGCTGCTTGTGGTGAAAATGGTACTTATGATGCAGACTGTGAATGTATCGAAGATCCCGTATTTGACTGCCCAGACCAAATGGCAAATATTGGTGATGCTTGTGATGATGGCAATGGTGTAATAATAGATGATTGTACATGTTTTGTTGACGATGTCCCTGACTGTCCAGACCTAATGGCAAATATCGGAGATGCTTGTGACGATGGAGACGACGCAACAATCAATGACGAAATTCAAGAAAATTGCGAATGTGTTGGTGAACCAGACGAACCAACTCCAGCAATGGGTGACATCGAAGGAGTCGTTTGGGAAGACACAAATGGCAACGGTGTTCAAGATCCAGATGAGCCAGGATTAGGCGGTATCGAAGTAATCTTAGTTGATGAAAGTGGCGCAGCAATAGGCTTAGAAACTACAGAAGAGGACGGTAGCTACTCATTTGAAGACGTAGAAGTCGGAGACTACACAGTAGAAGTTGGAGACGATGTAGATGTGACGACAGCCGCTTCTTACGATGTAACAGTTGAAGAAGGAGTAACAGCAACAGGTGGAGGCTTCGGTGTAGAAGCAGAAGAAATCGAAATCACTTGTGAAACATTAGAAGACATCGACATCAGCACAGACATTAGCTGTGACGAAAATACAGGTATCTACACATTAACGGTTTCCGTTTCAGGTGGTATGCCAGCATATGCAATGGACAATCCAGATGACGTAAATCCAGAAGACTTCTTCTACACAATTAGCGGTGTAATCAACGCACAAGCAACATTAGGCGAAGACTTCACAGTTGAATTACCAGACAACTCTGCATACTCTATCGACGTAGAAGACAGTCAAGGTTGTACCGCTTCTCTTAGCGAAACACCACCATCTTGTACGAAGACAGCCGTTGAGTTTATGGGATTAAACGGACGTGTTGAAACTGCTGGAAACTACTTATACTGGGCTACGGCTTCAGAAGAAAATAACGACTACTTCGAGGTTCAACGTTCTATCAATGGTATGGACTTTGAAACACTCGGTAAAGTCAATGCTGTAGGTAACTCTCACGTATTATCAGTTTACGACTTCAATGACTTAGAAGCACCAGCAGGTGAAGCATTCTATAGAATTGCAAGTGTAGACAACGACGGTAAGATGGATTTCACCAACGTTATCAGCCTTAACAGAGGTCAAGATCACTTCGGTATCACACACATCAATCCTGTTCCAACCAGCGATCAATTGACAGTTTCATTTAATGTCAATATCGCAGGTACAGCCAACGTAACCATCGTTGATGTAACAGGCAAAGTCTTACAAAGCATTGAAGTAGAAACAACGCAAGGATTGAACCAATTAAACTTAAATGTAGGTCAATACAGCGCAGGCGTTTACTTCTTGAATGTAACAGACGGAGTACACACTTCTGTTGACAGATTTGTAGTAGAGTAAAAGAAAACAGAGCCTTATCGCTCTAACACTCTAATAAACCAAGAGGTTGCTTCCATCAGGAGGCAACCTCTTTTTTTATGCTCAAAAACCAAATAATTTCAAATACAAATTGAGTGAAGATTATTCTAATTAACGTGAATTTTGGATTAGTAAAACTCTAAATGATTGATTTATAGGTTCTTATGGTTTTTTTATCAAATTAGAACTGAAAAAGAAGCGATGGCTTTGTGCTAGGAACATTAAATTTAGCGAGAATTTTGCGACGGGAACGCCCAGTTTTTTTTTCGACTGAAAAAGGAAGACCTGTCTGGCGAAGACAAGGAAATGAACAGTCAAAACACACAGACAACGGTTTACAAAACACTTCTCAAAAACACCATTTTAATCCCAAATTCACGTTAATTATTATTAGGAGCGAAAGGTTTCTCTTTCATCGCAACAGAAAGTCTCGCTATCCGTTCTCATCACCAAGCCACCCGAACCCTCTTGCCAACACACATTGGTGATACCACTACTATCGAGGCTATTTTGGAAAGGACAGAACGCTTCACATCGGCAAAATAACGAAACGAACGTGAATTTTTGGATTAGTGAGGCTATAAATTGCTGATTTACATCTTTTTATGATTCTATAATCAAATTAGAACCGAAAAAGAAGCGTTGGCGTGCTAAATTTCGGTAGCGGGGTGTTGGCTTTGAGCAAGGAACATTAAATTTAGCGAGATTTTTCGAGGGGAACGCCCAGTTTTTTTATCGACTGAAAAATGAA
>JAHDBB010000255.1:1263-8545 GCA_020630635.1 Chitinophagales bacterium | reverse complement strand
ATTCGTGTAGCCAAGTTTTTCTAAGCCAACGCTTCACACGAATACCACTACTATCGGGGCTAGATCGTTGAGGTCGGAACTTTTTAGTAATCGTACAAAGTGGCATAAGGGACAATTGTTTTAATCGCAAAAAGAACCCCAAAACGTCCCATTTTCCCAAAAATACGATTCCCCCAACCATTAAAAACTCTAAAATTCCCCTATTATTTCTATAAATCTGGTTAAAGTGTCAAAAAAAACCTTAAACTGTCTGCTTTCTATTTCTCCAATAAAAATTTTCCGTATATTTTTGTAAAGAGAGACAGAAGGGTTGAAAGGGAGATGAATGGATATATTAACTGTTGCTAAGAAGTCCTGTCCAAAACCAACTAGACCCGATAGAAGTGGTATTGCTGTGAAGTGAGGCATTGTAGGAACAGATAGCATCTGTTCTTAGCCAGAACAGCAATAAGAACGGATAGCGGGGAGACCCGTAACGATGAAAGAAAGACCTTTCTCTCCTAAAAATAGAAATGCTTACTTAAAGTAAGGAATGGTTAAAAACAATCAGTCTTGACGATTCCTAAGAAAAATGCTTTTGAAGATGAAAAAATATTTATTACTGCTTTTAACCATCTTTGCAACCATTAATTTGAGCGCACAGATTGTAGATCCCGTAAAATGGTCCTTTGATAGTAAACCGTTAGAAGACGGAAATTATGAGGTGATGATGACGGCAAAAATTGACAAAGGATGGTATGTCTATTCACAAGATATTGAGGATGGCGGTCCTGTACCGACTTCCTTTACCTTTGAAAAAAATAAGACTTACAAATTGATTGGCGATGTCAGAGAAGAAGGAGAATTGATTGAGAAGCACGACAAGATGTTTGATATGATGATTAAAAAGTATCCAGGTGAGGTTACTTTTATTGCTAAAATCAAACCAACCAAAGACAAAGCCAATGTAACAGGATATTTGGAGTACATGACTTGTGACGATACCCGTTGCTTACCTCCCGAAGAGGTCGAGTTTGAATTTACTTTGGACAAGATCGAAAAAAAAAAGGGAGTAAATAAAAAGGCGGAAAAATCCAAAGATACAGGCAGTACACCAGCCAATAATAGCGGAGTCGGTAGCATCGGCAATGTTGCCAATAATGCAGGTGCTGCCGTTGCCAATGCAGGAAACAAACCTCAAAGCGGCATTTTAGACCCTGTAAAATGGTCTTTCCGCACCGAATCATTGGGGAATGATGAATACATGATTCATTTTGATTCCAAGATTGATAAAGGTTGGTATGTCTATTCTCAAAATGTAGAAGATGGCGGACCTGTTCCCACATCATTTACCTTCGATGAAAACAAGGAGGTTAAACTGATTGGAAAGGTTGACGAAAAAGGAGCCATGATTGAAAAACACGACAAGATGTTTGATATGATGGTCCGCAAATATGCCGATAAAATCAACTTTCAACAAAAGGTCAAGACCAAAAATCCGAATGCCAAACTAAAAGGTTATTTGACTTTTATGACCTGTGACGATACCAAGTGTTTACCGCCCGAAGATGTAGATTTTGAATTTGCATTGGGAGGAAGTCCAGGTCAAGGATCAGCAGCTCCTACAGGTAGTAGTGGAGGCAGCCAAGCCAATAATGCTATAAATAGTGGAAGTGGAAACAACGGTAAAACCAATGTGGCGACACAAGCAGGAAAAGCAGGAGCTAACCCTGAAATGTTCAAAAGCTTTATCACAGATTGTGGTGCGCCTGTTTTAGCAGCCGAAGCACAATTGGGTGGAGGTGATAATGGAGCGAATGGAAATGGTGGAGCAGGAACACAAAATGAAGGACGCTCTCCTTGGGTGATCTTCTTATTAGGCTTTTTAGGTGGATTTGCAGCACTATTGACTCCTTGTGTATTTCCCATGATTCCTTTGACCGTAAGTTTCTTTACCAAGAGTAGTACGAATCGTGCCAAAGGAATTAGCAATGCGATTTTATACGGGCTTTCGATTATAATCATTTATGTAGGATTGGGCTTTTTTGTAACCAAAGTTTTTGGAGCCGATACACTCAATATCCTTTCCACCAATGTTTGGTTTAATCTTGCCTTCTTTGTCCTATTTGTAGTTTTTGCGATTTCCTTCTTTGGATATTTTGAAATCACCTTACCCAATGCATTGGTGAACAAGTCAGATGCAGCATCGGAAAAAGGTGGATTGATAGGTATCTTCTTTATGGCGTTTACCTTAGCTTTAGTATCCTTCTCTTGTACAGGTCCGATTATTGGAACCCTTTTAGTAGAAGCTGCGGTACAAGGTAAAACCATTGGTCCAGTAGTGGGTATGACAGGCTTTGCCCTCGCCCTTGCTCTGCCCTTTGCCCTCTTCGCTGCCTTCCCTGCTTGGCTCAATTCCTTGCCCAAATCAGGAGGCTGGTTGACTTCCGTAAAAGTCGTTTTAGGATTCATCGAATTGATTTTTGCCTTGAAGTTCTTATCTAATGCCGATATGGTGAAAAAATGGGGGATTCTTCCAAGAGAAGTTTTCTTGGGCATATGGATTGTCTTATTGATAGGATTAGCCTTATACTTATTTGGCAAAATTCGTTTTCCACACGACAGCCCACTTAAAAAGTTATCGCCTGTACGTGGCGGATTAGGTGCGTTAGCCGTTGGAGCAGCGATTTACCTCACAGCAGGTTTATTTGGCAATCCAATTTCCTTAGTTAGTGGATTTCCACCACCGACCTTCTACAGCTTATTCAATCATGAACAAGAACACATCCACGATATTGAAAAAGGACTGGCAGAAGCCAAAAAAACAGGTAAACCCTTATTGGTAGATTTCACAGGTTGGGCTTGTGTAAACTGTCGCAAGATGGAAGAGAATGTTTGGCCTAGTGTAGAGGAGTTGATGCAAGAATACACGATTGTTTCGTTGTATGTAGATGAAGACATAGCTTTACCCAAAGACGAACAATTCCGTTATGAGTTGAATGGCAAAAAGAAGCGAGTAAGGACTGTTGGTAACAAGTGGAGTTATTTACAATCGACTTGTTTCAATATCAACAGTCAGCCTTACTATGTTTTACTCAATCACGAAGGAGAACACTTGGCAACACCTCGTGGATATACACCCAATGTTGACGAGTATTCCACCTTCTTACAAAAGGGTATCAACAACTTTAAGAAAGGAACCAAACTTCTCTCAAACAATTAAGATATAATAAGTTTTTTTATATTCCTTATGAAAGACCAAATCACTTTAATTAGTGGTTTGGTTTTTTTTATGAATGGAACTTTTTAGCGCAAAAAAGGATTAAAATAAACGTTGTTTGGATATTGGTCCATAGTTATTTAGTCGATAGTCTATAGTACAGTTTTATTAGGAGCGAAAGGTTCCTCTTTCATCGCACAGGCAAGTCCCGCTATCCGTTCTTATTCGTATCGCCAACGTTTTTCTAAGCCAACGCTTCTGATACGAATACCACTACTATCGGGGCTATTAGGTTGAGAACACAACGTTTTTTAAAAGTGATGAATGTGATGTAAAGGGACGATGTGGCGTAAGGGAACGCTTATTTTTATAAATTGAAGCAACTTGTCTTAAATAAAATAAAAACGTCCCTTCGTCCCAAAAAGCAAGAAAAGAACCGCAAACGTCCCCTCGTCCCAAAACCCACATTCTATACAGTAAGAACAAACAAAAAAATCACACAATTTTCCATTGTTCAATTCAATAATTTTAAAATGAGAAAATTAGCAAGTATCCAAAGGATCAAATATTTAGAGCCAATACCAGAGGCAGACAGCATTGAAAGAGCAGGTGTTTTAGGTTGGAATTTAGTTGTCAAAAAAGGCGAATTTCAAGTGGGAGACCTATGCGTTTACTGTGAAATAGATAGCATCTTGCCAGATCGTCCAGAATTCGAGTTTTTGAAGCCAAGAAAAATGAGAATCAGAACTATCCGATTGAGAGGACAAATCTCACAAGGTATCTGTTTTCCCCTTTCTATCTTGCCAGAAGGTACAAAAATAGAAGAAGACTTAGAAGTCACAGAACTTTTAGACATCACCAAATACGAGCCACCGATTCCAGCATGTTTATCAGGAGTCGCCAAAGGCAATTTTCCTAGCTTCTTGAAAAAGACAGATGAAACCAGAGTACAAATCTTACAAGATCGTTTGGATGCCAATGTAGGAGAGCCTTTTTACATCGCTGAAAAATTGGATGGCAGCTCTGTGACCTATTATGTCAGAGACGAAAAGTTTGGTGTTTGTTCTCGAAACTTGGACTTGGAAGAATCTGACGAAAACTCCTTTTGGAAAGTTGCCAAAGAATTGAACATCGAAGAAAAGCTAAGAAGTTTGGGCGGCAACTGCGCTTTACAAGGCGAGTTGATTGGTGAAGGTATTCAATCCAATAAGTACCAATTGAAAGGACAACAAGTCTTTTTCTTCAACCTTTTCAAAATTGATGAGTATGCGTATTTGAGCTTTGAGGAATTTGTAAAAACAGTCGAAGGATTAGGATTGAAGACCGTTCCTATCTTGGATAAAAACTTTGAGCTAATCAATAATATCGAAGAGTTGGTCGAATTGTCGATTGGACATTCTCAATTGCATAAAGTACAAAGAGAAGGTCTTGTGTTGCGACCTTTGGAGGAAAAAGTAGATAGACGAGGTAGAAGAATCTCTTTTAAAGTGATTAACCCGAAGTTCTTGTTGAAGTATGAATAAAGAACAGTTTGTTTTGTGCTTGGGGACGTTTCGGTTCTTTGCTTGGTTTGGGGACGACGGGACGTATTTTTATTAAATGATAAGTCAATTCAATTTATAAAAGTAAGCGTCCCTTCACGTCCCATCGTCCCTTTACGCCCCTATTTTTGGCACTAAGAAGTCCCAACCAAAACCATATAGCCCTGATAGAAGTGGTATGCTAAATGCAGCAAAGGCTAGAAGGTTTTGTGAGGGCTTTTTAGCATAAGAACGGATAGCAGGACTTTCCTTTACGACAAAGCACTCAAACTTTCGCTCCTAGAAATCAATAATCACAAAATGAACCACACTATGGACAATTGACCATCGACTTATATAATGAAAAATAATCCAAAGAAAACCGCTTGCATTTCGGAAAACTTGCATTGTAATAAGTGAACACCAAAATGTTTCTCATTTTTTGATAATGCTCGTTTAATGTGTAATTTTAGTGCCATAATGCCGAAAGAACCGATTTCTTTATATGTGCTTTGTGAGGGAATTAAAAAGTATATCGCTCGCCGACTCAAAAATAATCTTATTTGGGTAACGGCTGAAATATCTCAAATCAATAAATCAGGTATGCATTATTATGTGGATTTGGTTGAAAATGATGGAAAGAAAGAAAAGGCGAAGATGAGGGCAGTCATTTGGAATAGTGATTATCGTCGTTTTCGTCCTTCTATCAAAGGTGTCGAAGAAAATATTTTGAAAGTCGGTTCTAAGGTGTTATTGCAAGTCGAAGTAGAATTTCATGTACAATTTGGACTCAACCTTATCATTCGAGATGTCGATGCCTCTTATACATTGGGCGAGCTGGAACGAAAGCGAAAAGAAACCCTCCAAAAATTACAAGACCTCAATCTACTAGACTTAAATAAGCAGCAAAAAATGCCTGTCGTTGTACAACGAATTGCGCTGATTGCTTCCCCAAAAACATCAGGTTACAGCGATTTTGTCAACCATCTTCACAACAACATTTACGGCTATCAGTTTCAACACAATTTGTTTCCAACATCGGTACAAGGAATGTATGCAGAAGCAGGAATCATCACACAACTATGGCATATTAATCGACGAAAAAGTGAGTTTGATGCAGTCGTTTTGATTCGAGGTGGCGGCGCAAAATTAGATTTGGAAGTGTTCAATGGATTCGATATGGCAAAGCAAATTGCTGAATTAGAGCTTCCAGTTATTACAGGCATTGGACATGAAACCGATCTTTCTATCGTGGATATGGTAGCGCATACGTATCAAAAAACACCGACAGCCGTAGCCGATTTCATTATTGAACGAGCCGCTATTTTTGAGTCAGAAATCATTGCCCACGCTCAAAAAGTAACTCGCCTAAGTTTGCAATTATTGGAAAATTCTAAGTTGCGTCTCAGTCGATTTTCAGCGCATTTAAATGGTCTAATCCAAGAGCGTTTATATCAAAAAAAGAGCAATCTTCAATATATACAAGCACAACTACTTCTTTTATCCAATCAAAAAGTCTCCAAACATCAACAACATTTAGCTATTTTAGAAAAAGCCTTACATTTATTGAATCCCGAAAATATTTTGAAACGAGGATACAGTTTGACGTTGCATAAAGGAAAAATCGTAACGGCTCAAACTAAATTGAAAAAAGGCGATGTATTGGTGACAAAGGTAACGGGTTTGAATGTTGAAAGTGAAGTAAAGAAAGTGAAAAAAGAAGACTTGAAATAACATAAATATGAAAACTATTTTTTCCGTTTTTATAATCCTATTGGCATGTAGTTATCATTGCTCGGCACAATTTCTTCCCACTCCTAAATTCAAAAAAGGCAAGTGGGGATTGGTCGTGGGAGTACAAAAAGTGACAGATTATAAATACGATAAAATCAAATTGAATACTTCAACTTATGATCAGTTTTTTGTTAAGTTAGAAGATCGTTGGGGCTTATTAGATATTCGTGGTAACGAATTGATTCCACCCTTATATGAATCTATAGAATACCATTTCAATGATTTTTTCATTGTAGGAAATAATAATAAGGTGGGATTGGTGGATGTACAAAATAATCTTTTGATACCCATTCAATATGATGAAATTGATCCTTATGTTTTTGAGGATGGAGCAGCTTTAGTGAAACTTAATGAAGAATGGTTTTATGTGAATGACAAAGGAGAGAAAGTGGAAAGAAAAGAAGAGGAATTGAGCCTTCCCAATAACGGAATATTGCCACTTTTTGACCCTTCTTGCAGAGAACTGGGGGATAAAGAACTCATTGTAAGATGCTCTGAGAAGAAAATGTTTAATTTTATGGCAGACCATATACGTTATCCTCGCAAAGCCAAACGTCGAGGTATTCAAGGACTTGTTGTTATTTCTTTTATTATTTCTCCTGAAGGTGAAATGTTAGAACCGACTATTAGCAGAGATATAGGAGGCGGTTGTGGAGAGGAAGGTTTAAGAGTCGTAAAAATGATGGGCGATTGGTATCCTGCTGAAGTGGATGGAGAAAAAGTAGCAAGTCCCTATTATTTGCCTATTCGTTTTACATTGGAAAAATAA
>JAHDBB010000255.1:0-1163 GCA_020630635.1 Chitinophagales bacterium | reverse complement strand
GCTTGCATCCCTGTTTGCAATTCATTACCTCCCGACAAATCTATGCCCAATGGTTGCAAGGTTTCGACAATTGCCAATACATTTTCTTTGGTAAAATCGAACTTTAACAACACATCGTATTCATCACACAAGTCCTTCAAAAAATCCTTCGACAACACTTTACTTTCTTCCACGTCTTTCCAATAAACGTTGGAGGTGAAGTCTAATAAAAATTGAGAAGTCCATCGGTTGCGTTCTTCCAAAAAATGTTCCAAAGCGGTCTTTTGTACATCAGGTGAGATTTTGACTCGATGGATCAGGCTACTAATTTTGGGATCTAAATGATCGAGATCTAAATCCATATCAGTTTGTACAATTTCAAAGCCCAAAGTCGTACTGACTTCATTGACTAACTCGACAGGGTGATTGCCAAATTCTCCCAAGAATCGAGGTCCAGCCAACCATCCGCTGATTTCTTTAGCGGTTTCCACATCCACATATCGAGAAGATTCAGGATTAAAATCGAATCCAATCCATTCCACACCCATTGCTGAAAAATAACGGGCTTCGGTCAAGTTATTAACAGAGCTAATTTTTAAACGTGTTTGCAACATTTTGAATTAATTGAGGGGCAAAGATAGGATTTTTAGAGTGACAAGTCGATAGTGACAGGTGACTTTATTTTTAGTGATAAGTGCTGGTTACTTATTTTTATAGAAACGAATGAACGTTTCAGTTTAATCTATGAAATCCTATTAATCACGAAAAATCCACTCATCCTATTCATCTTTTAGGCGTTATTCTTTGACAAATAGATGGAAAATGAAACTTGTTAAAAAGTGAGGGCGTGGCAACGATTGAACTTTTAAAGAACGTTTCCTTTTCTCTAAACATCTATTTTATCAAAGAATCTTTTAGAGAAGCGAAAGGTTCATTGCGTTGTCGTTACAGAAAGTCCCGCTATCCGTTCTTATTCGTATGGCTAAGTTTTCCTAAGCCAACGCTTCACATACGAATACCACTCTTATCGGGGCTAATTGGTTTTGGTCGTTCCCCATAGTAGCTGAACTATTTTAGAATTTAATTCATTCGGGTCTATTTTTGAAAGGTTTCAACTTCTTAGCACCATTCTCGTATGCGACTATCGACTATCGACTATCGACTATCGACTATCGACTATCGAC
>JAHDBB010000254.1:6601-8569 GCA_020630635.1 Chitinophagales bacterium | reverse complement strand
TGTAATAAGGAAGAAATCATAACAAAATGTATCTTCTTACGTTGAAAGACAAACAGATTTTTCATGCGATACACAATTCTTTTAGTACTTTTAACCTCCATCATTAATTTTAGTTGTAAGAAACAAGATAACATAGAAAACCCGTCCTCCAATATCAAAGGCTACCAACTGTTGACGGACTTAACGGGACACTGGGTCGGTAATAATGAAACGGCCTTTGGAAACTATGATTGGTTTGCTTTTGACTTTCGTCCCATATCCGCTTCCCAGGTACATTCTATTTACGAAGGAGGAAGCAACCAAAATATTATTACCTCTGTCTTTATTGCTGACTTTGAAGGCGAAAAACAAATTATGGCAAGGAATGGCGGTTGGTTGGGCAATCAATATCGAGCGACTTATTTTGTTTTAGATATGACCGAAAATGATGGAAATGCTAAATATTATCGCTTAGTAGATGCGGTTGGAAAAGAAAAAAGGGCTTATATGGAGTTTCGATTTGAAAATGATACCTTGTATTTTGATGCTTACAAAGACCACAGCGGAGCCTTAGACGAGCCTGTTCATCATATGGGCTTCAAAGGAGTCAACCTCAATCCAGATTTTGCCCAAAAAGCCATTGAGCAATTTGACTTTCCACAAGAAGTTTCGGAAGTCAATTTAGAAAACAAGTTTGTCAATTTGATAGATTCCGACTCAGCTCTGTTTTTAGAAGAATCAGCCGATCCTTTTCCCAAAAGTCAGCACGGTTATTTAAGCGACTTAACCATCAATATTACAAAAGACGAATCTATTCTCAACGATCAACTACTTTTATATCTTTCCACCGAATCCTTGATAGATGAAAATGGACAGGTCAATTTTGAAAACCTTAATACCAAAGTCGTTCGCACGATAGATGTTCAAGCTGACGAAAGTTTTTATACCACGACATATCTACATCCTGATAGCTATTTTGTAACAGCTTTTACCGATAAGGACAATAATTTTTATCCATCAACAGGAGATATTGGGAGTATCAGCCAAGCCATAGAAGTAACGGCTGAACAATTCATAGAAATGGATATTCAGGTTGCTCAATTGATTCCATAAATTTCATTTAACATGTTTAGCAAAAAAGAATCTCATTAAGAAAATGTCGTCATCCGACAGCAACCTAGTTATGAATCAGCTTTCTTTGTAAGAAAATAGTGATATGATGCAGCCTAAAACATTTTTGGCCTTTATTATTTTAAGCCTTTTTACCTTATTGAGTTGTTCGACCAAACACCGTTCAGTTAAGTCCGATTCTAAACCCATCTCTCACCATACATGGGATGGACTTTTGCAAACCCATGTCAGTAACGAAGGCAATGTAAATTACGAGGGCTTTATCCAAGATTCAGTCAAATTCAATCAATATATTAACTTATTGCAAGCCAATCATCCCAACGATACCAATTGGACTAAAAAAGAACAATTGGCATATTGGATCAATGCTTATAATGCGTTTACGGTAAAAGTAATTGTGGCTCATTATCCAGTAGAAAGCATCAAGGATATAGCAGGAAGCATTCCTTTTATCAACAGTACTTGGGATATTCGCTTCATCAATATAGAAGGCAATGACTATGATTTGAATAATATCGAACACAATATATTGAGACAAGACTTTGATGAACCCCGTATTCATTTTGCCATCAACTGTGCCTCGATCTCTTGTCCCAAATTATTGAATGAAGCCTACTTCGCTGAAACGATTGATAAACAGTTGGAACAAGCCGCTAAGACTTTTATCAATAATCCAACAAAGAATCAAATTGGTCAAAATAAAGTGGCTCTTTCTAAAATATTTTCTTGGTTCAAGGGAGACTTTACCAAAAAACAATCGCTCCTTTCTTTTATTAATCAGTATGCGGATACCTCTATTAGCGAAGATGCCAGCGTGACACATTTAGATTATAACTGGGGATTGAATCGGTGATGTTT
>JAHDBB010000254.1:0-6501 GCA_020630635.1 Chitinophagales bacterium | reverse complement strand
GTCTTCAAAATCGCCAATAAAGTTTCTGCCTTCAAACGAGTATTGTAATTAGGATTGACATATTGGAACTGGACGATGCCATCTTTGACGATAAAAACCGCAGGAACTGGTAAGTTGTGATGTGTCTGTCCACTCCAGGCTTCTAAGTCCAAATTGTACGCTGTTTTATACTTATCAAATAACTCGTTATCTACTTGCCAATCTAGCCCAAAGGCTTTGATTACTTCTGCTTTGGCATCCGAATAAACGGTAATTTCACTTTCAGACTTCTTGTTACTTTCTTCTAACTTTGAGGCTTGGTCCACCGTAATTCCGAATATTTGAAAACCTGCTTCCTCTATGTCTTTTTTGATGTCGTTGAGTTCGGCCAAGTGTTGGGTGCAATAGCCACACCAGGCTCCCCGATAAAAAATAAGAACGCTGGGTTTCTCACCAATTACGTCTTTTAGTTGGTGTTCTTGACCTTCTTGATCTTGTACTAAAGAGACAGGAATTTCGCTACCCACTTTAAGCGGACAAACATCGAACATAGAATTTTGTGCCATAATTGTATTGAAGCTAAATAAAAAGATGATTGAAAAAAGTATTCTCATGTTGTTTGGTTTTATTTTATATCTTTTTCGTTGAGTATTTTAATTTTGAGGATCAGTGATTACTGGGCATATACTGTGGCAGTTCATCCGTTTCTTCTATAATTTTTTTCAGTTTCATTAAGCTCTTTCTAGGCTCAATTCCATTATCAATTGCTTTATTGATTTCTGTGATGATAGATTTTTTTTGCTTTTTTTCTAATAAAATATCTATCATAATATATAGTTTTATTTCAGAGTTTCTATCATAATAATGTTTTTGATAAAACTCAATACCATTGTCGATTTCAAATAGAGCCAAGTATAATCTGAGTCCCAACCTAGTCAAGTCGTTATTTTGCATTTCTTTTGTAAACTGCTCTCTGGAAGGTATATAAAACTTTTTATTTGTTATTTTAGGTGTGAAATTATTTTCTTTGAGAAGTTGTTCAATGATTTCTATTGCTTTGTATTTTAAGTCAGGAATGGGATAGGTTTCCAATAAATGGTTCATTAACATGTAATACATAGTATTGGGACCGAGATGGTTGTCAGTAATCAATCGAACACATTTTTCTACAGTAGCGGCTTTTCCTTTTGACTCTTGTAAAAGAGTAATGACCGACCTATAAAAATCATCTTGTTCAACTCCAATGGATTGAAATGTGTCAAAAGCTGAAAAGTAGTTGTAACCACAAGATTCACAAAGTAGTTCGTATAAGTCTGTTAGTATTTCAGCTTGTCTTTCAAGATTAGCGTCAGGTCTTTTGACGTTGGTGAGTTCTTTGTACCATCGTTTTACCTTGAATCTCCAGGTAGAGCGTTCTTTTTTGGGGATCACTTTGTTGGAATAAAGATAATATTGCTCTTTGGCATGTTCAATAAAGAGCTTTACATCTGTCTCTATTTCATCAAGACTCATGGTTTTGGTTGCACTTACCTTTTTCTTTTTAGTTGAAGAAGGATTGTTGACCATTTCATCTATATTATAATCCTCTTTTTTAGCTTTCGGAATAAGCTTATAAAATTCAGAAGCAATTTTGACGACTTCTTCTTTTTTGAGTTTAGAAAGTTTTTCTCTCAATTCTCCGACTTTCATTTTTTGAGTTTAGTTAGTAAAAATATAGAGTAAAGATAAATATATTTTTTGATTTTTGGTGCTAAGAAGTTGTGTCTCCAACCAAATAGCCCCGATAGTAGTGGTATCCCCTTTGTAGAGCAAATTCACGAATTTGCTCTACAAAGGGGATGAGAACGGATAGCGGGACTTTCTGATACGACGAAGCTCCCAACCTTTCGCTCCTAAAAAAATTATCCCGCAAACATGGAAAAGCCCAAAGAAAAAGCCAGTTGATGGGGAAGGGCTTCAGCAAGTTGATTTTTGATAAAGTCTGATACAAATAAACAATGTCCATATACCCATAAATGCTCTCCCTCTAAATCTGGAGAGTTGATCGTGTCAGGAGTAATGGTCTGTTTGATTTGTAACTCATAGTAATCATCCCAAGATTCTCCCGTCACTTTTCGGGAGATGGTCGTCGGAAAAACCTCAACTTCGTCTTTTGATAAAGGGGCGAAAATGTGGTAATGATTTTTGCGAATGAGTACGTAATTATAGCCTATCAATAATGGCAACAATTCGCCCATTTGAATGATTCTAAAGCTATATTTTCCTGTTTTCCAAAGATTCAGATAGGAGTGTTTCTTTGCAGAAACTTCATAAATTCTTCTTGTTTTCATCGGCTGAGTTCATAAAGTTGTGGCAAAAAAGTCCGAAACCAATAGGTAAAATCTTCAGGTGATTGTTCGATCCATTTTTCTAATTCAGTTTGACTAATCCAACGAATAGCGTGTACCTCATCGGTATTAAACGGAACAGAACCGTTATAAACACCTGTAAAAACCGTATCATGTTCGTGTTCCCAAAGTTGGGTCGGTTCGTCCAAAAACTTATAGACAAAACTAAAAATTTCTTTCACTTCTGTATCAAAGCCCAATTCTTCTTGCAATCTTCGATGTACAGCCGTTTCTAACGGTTCATCAGGTCGGGGATGACTACAACAGCTATTGCTCCAAAGACCAGGCGTATGATACTTGGTCAAAGCCCGTTGTTGCAACAAAATATCACCAGCATCATTGAAAATCAGCACACTAAATGCCTTGTGTAACCAGCCCTCTTGATGCGCCTTCATTTTTTCCGCCACTCCGACAGCTTGTCCTTCTTGATTCACTAAAACAACGTTTTCCATATATTCTATTTTTCTTTTCTTAATGTCTTAATTAGGAGAGAATGGTTATTACTCTTTCATCGTTACGGGTCTCCTCGCTATCCGTTCTTATTCGTGTTGCCCCGTTTTTCTAAGCCCACGCTTCTCACGAATACCACTACTATCGAGTCTAGACAAGCAAGGACACAACTTCTGCTGCTTGAATAAAAAACCTCAAATTTCTACTCATCATTTTTATCAATAAACTCACTTACTGAATGAAAGATAAAATCAATCCATTCCTTATCAAAGGATTCATATCCTTTATCAATCATTTTGGCAACAAAAGGTGCTTGATCTTCATTATTGATAATCAAAGCCATTTCTTCCTTTAAATCTTTTAGATAGTCAATACTTTCCATCGCATTAGTCAGCGACACATGATTGATGATTTCTTGTTGGGTTAAATCAGCATTAAACATCGCAAGAAAATGTTCTAAAAATCTTTCAGGGTATTTATTGCCTAGTATATCTAAAGTCATTACTTCGTTTTTTATTTATTTAAATTCAAATTGTTCTTATTCTATGTTAGAAAGAATTAAAGGACACAATCATATATCCTCAAAACAACCAACAAACCTTATAAAAGTTCACAAATCCAGAAGAAATCCGTATTTTTGAAGTGAAATTTTACAAAACCCATCGGAATCTCATAGTTGCGCTGATTCCTTCCAAAATACCCCAAAAATATGTACAACGAACAACAAACAAAAGAGCTAATCACTTTGACTCAAAAACTCAAAACAGAATTAGTCTTGGACGACGTAGAAACCCACATCAATAATCTCAAAAAAATCATCAATTTCCACGATTGGCGATACTATGTCTTAGCAGAACCCATCATTACAGACTACGACTACGACCTATTGTTCAAACAACTCAAAGATTTAGAAGAAGCCAATCCACAATTCAAAACTCCTGATTCCCCCTCACAACGAGTCGCCTTTGCCCTCACCAAAGAATTTCCCACCGTTCCACACATTGCCCCGATGCTTTCATTAGGCAACTCCTATAATTCAGACGATTTAAAAGATTTCGATAAAAGTATAAAAAAATTAGTGGATTCCGAAAATATCGTTTACACTGTAGAACCTAAATTCGATGGAACAGGCATTTCTCTGGTCTATGAAAACGACCAACTCATTCGAGCAGCGACCAGAGGGGATGGAGTCAGCGGCGAAGAAATCACCAACAATGCCAAAGTCTTAAAGTCTATTCCTTTATCGGGTGCTTTTCAAGAAGAAGGCATCCAAAAAATTGAAATACGAGGTGAGGTTTTGATCCGAAAAGAAACCTTTGAAAAAATGAATCAAGCCCGTCAAGCTGCCAACGAAAAACTTTTTGCCAACGCTAGAAATACCGCAGCAGGAGCGATGCGTATGCAAGATTCTGGTGAAGTTGCCAAAAGAGGTTTAGAAGCCTTTGTCTATTATGTTGGATACGCTGTCGATGGACAAGATAAAACCGTTTTACGAAAGCAATTAACAAGCCACCACCAAACCTTAGAGCTTTTATACAAATTAGGGTTCAAAGCTCCTATGAATGAAATAACGGTTTGTCAAAATATCGAAGAAGCCATTCAAGCCTGTAAAGATTGGGAAGCCAAACGAGACGATTATCCTTATGAAATTGATGGAATGGTTGTCAAGGTCAACAGTTTAGACCAACAAGAAATGTGTGGCTATACAGCGCACCATCCACGTTGGGCGATTGCTTACAAATTCAAAGCCAAAGAAGCCACCACCAAATTATTAAATGTCGAGTTTCAAGTGGGAAGAACAGGAGCCATTACACCCGTCGCCAAGTTAGAGCCTGTTCATTTAGCAGGCGTTACCGTTTCCTCTATCTCCATTCACAACGAAGAATACATCCAAGAAAAGGATATTCACATCGGAGATATGGTGGTGATAGAACGATCTGGTGATGTCATTCCTCAAATCGTTCGAGTGATTCCCGATGCTCGAACAGGCGAAGAAACGCCCGTTATTTTTCCAAAAAACTGTCCTGATTGTGCCACCGACTTATATCGTCCAGAAGGAGAAGCCGCTTGGCGTTGTGTCAATCAAAAATGTCCTTCTCAATTAGTCGAACGCTTGATTCACTACGTTTCGAGAGATGCGATGGATATAGAAGGTTTAGGAAAAAGTCAGGTAAAACGTTTTTACGACTTAGGTTATCTGACAGGCATTCCTTCTATCTATGATTTACCTTATGATGAACTCAAAGGTTTAGAAGGTTTAGGCGAACGATCCGTTATCAAGCTAGAAACAGCCATTGTCAAATCAACAGAACAACCCATTGCTCGTTTATTGTATGCATTAGGCATTCGCCATGTTGGAAAAGGAACGGCTAAACGCTTGACGAAAAAATTAGCTAACTTAGAAGACTTAAAAAACTGGACCATTGAAGAGTTAGAAGCCATCGAAGATATTGGACCCATCGTTGCCAAAAGTGTTCATGACTATTTCCATGATGCCGATAATATTGCTACTTTACAATTACTCAAAGAAGCAGGTATCAATATGACACAAGACTTGGCAGAAGCAGCTCCATCCAGTAACGTCTTAGCCGATAAAACATTCTTATTTACAGGCTCCTTGCAAGAGTTTTCAAGAAACGAAGCCAAAGCGATGGTCGAAGACAATGGAGGAAAAGTCATCAGCGGAGTCAGTAAAAAACTCAACTACTTAGTGGTAGGAGCAAACGCAGGTTCTAAACTCAAAAAAGCCCAAGACTTAGGCACCGTCGAAATATTGACCGAAACCGAGTTTTTGGAAATGATAGGTAAATAAAATTGGTGACTGGATTATAGAGGCAAAGAAATTGCCAGACAAATGATTCGTTCGGTTGGATCTATTTCCGCCAATATAGAAGAAGGATTTGGACGAGGATTTGGAAAAGAATTTGCCCACTTCCTAAGAATCTCAAGAGGATCAGCAAGAGAAAGTAAAGGATGGTATAAAAAGTCGAAATTTTTATTAGAACCCAATATCATTCAAGAAAGAATTGCTTTACTAGACAGCATCATCAAAATGACCACAGCAACAATACAGACATTAAAAAACAAAAATAACTCATAGTCACCAGTCACTCGTCACCAGTCACCAAAAAAACAAAAAACATGTATAAAGCCAAAATCAATCAATCTCACGAACTAAACATAGACTCCCAAATCATCAAAGAATGGGACACCATCGAAGTCAAAAAAAATAGCTTCCACATCCTAAAAGACAACCAATCTTTTAACGCCGAAATTGTGGAGGCAGACTTGGAAAATAAAATCATCACCGTCAAAGTCAACGAAAACCAATATACCATTGAACTCAAAGACAAGATGGATTTACTATTAGAAGAAATGGGTATGAGCAATCAAGCCAACAAAAAAATCAATGACATCAAAGCCCCGATGCCAGGACTCATTTTAGACATCAAAGTCAATGTTGGAGACACAGTACAAAAAGGAGATGGCATACTTGTTTTAGAAGCCATGAAAATGGAAAATATACTAAAATCTCCAGGCGATGGAGTCATCAAATCCATCGAAATTAAACAAGGTGATGCTATCGAAAAAAACCAAGTCCTCATTCGTTTAGATTAATAGGTAATGGTGACATAAATGAGCCATAAAAATATCAGGAAAACGTGGTTGTCTTTTATCTCAAAAT
>JAHDBB010000253.1:3852-8609 GCA_020630635.1 Chitinophagales bacterium | reverse complement strand
TTCAATCCCTCTTAATCGCTCTAATACACATAAATGCAGGAAACTCATTGAGTTCTTTATAATGTTTAGGGTCCAAATCCTTTAATTCTTCGACGGGCTTCGGTTCCACCAATTTATCAATATAAAAGCCATTGTCTGTTAACGGATCTAAGCATTCATGAAGCGGTCTTCTAAAACTATGGACATTGACAGGCTTTCCAAATCCATTCCAATAACAATTGACATGTTCCACCTCAAAATACTTTTCAGATTTAAAATGATTGAACTCAAAAAATGGATGTTCTATAGAGATGACCAATGTTCCTTTAGGTTTTAAGACTCTACAAAATTCTTGGATAGTCAGCGTCCAGTTTTCAACATAATGCATTGCTAAAGCACAAAGCACTATATCAAAAGATTCCTTTTCAAACATCACCAATGGCGAGGTTAAATCATGAACAAAAAAGTGTCCTTTATTTCCATTTCGCTTTTTAGCCAACTCCACCATCTTAGTAGTCAGATCAAATCCCGTAACCTTTGCACCCTTTGACATCAAAATTTCAGCATATTTTCCAGGACCACAAGCCGCATCTAAAATCCGTTTATTTGTACATTCAGGAATCAATTTCAAGGTATTGGGTCTATCATAATACGCATTATGCGCCTTATGTTCAATGAGTTCACTATACTTCTCCGC
Source organism: Chitinophagales bacterium (assembly GCA_020630635.1). GTDB lineage: Bacteria > Bacteroidota > Bacteroidia > Chitinophagales > UBA2359 > JAHDBB01. Next base: position 7,933 of record JAHDBB010000253.1, on the reverse strand, counting down.
CATTTCCTCATACGCCAAAATTATTTTTTCCTTAATCATTTTTATGGGATTTTAAGTGTTAAAGAGTGGTTTTACCTCATTTTGTACCATCTAAAGTACAATTTTATAAAAAGAAAATCATATATTGAACAATCAAATTTACTGGGTGCATTCCAAAGTGTCGTATATAAAAAACAATATGATTAGCAAGTCAGAACCGAAAAAGAAGCGTTGGCGATGCTCAATTACTGGTAGCGGGGTGTTGGCTTTGCGGGAGGAACGTATGATTGAGCAAGATTTTTGCTTCATTTTTATCGACTGAAAAATGAAGGCCCGTCTGGCGAAGACAAGGAAACGGACAGTAAAACCACACAAAAAATGGTTGTCAAAATGCGCTGTTTGATGCTAAGCAAGCATACCAATGCGACAATTTGGAATATCCCAATTTACTACGTTTGACCAAAATACCGTTTATGTCAAAAACACTTGAACAAAGCATCAACAAACCACGACTCAGTTTTTGGGAAATATGGAACATGAGTTTTGGTTTTCTAGGAATACAATTTGGGTTTGGCTTACAAATTGGCAACGTCAGTCGAATCTTTCAAAACTTGGGAGCATCTATCGACGAACTAGCCATTTTGTGGATCGCAGGACCCGTAACAGGCTTATTGGTACAACCCATCATCGGATATTTTAGCGATAGAACATGGCATCCAACTTGGGGAAGAAGACGACCCTATTTTTTATTAGGAGCCATCTTAGCATGCATTTCGTTGATTATCATGCCCAACTCACCCGCCCTTTGGATCGCCGCAGGAATGCTATGGATCATGGACAGTTCCTTCAACATCGCCATGGAGCCTTTCAGAGCCTTTGTAGGTGACAAACTACCCACCGAACAACGGACTTTAGGATTTGCCACACAGAGTTTTTTCATAGGCATTGGAGCCGTTGTCGCCTCCCTTTTACCTTATATTTTCGCCAACTACCTCAACATCAGCAATGAAGCACCAGAAGGCGTGATTCCCGATTCTGTAAAATACTCCTTTTACTTCGGAGCAGTCGCCTTTCTTTTGGCAGTCGCTTATACTGTGTTCACGACCAAAGAATATCCGCCCGATGACATAGAAGCCTTTGAAGCTGAAAAAGAAAAGACCAGAGGATTAGGGCAAACATTTGCAGGAATTTTCGGAGGTATTTTTGAGATGCCCAAAACCATGATACAACTCGCCTTTGTTCAATTTTTTTCTTGGTTTTCGTTATTTGCCATGTGGATTTACACCACACCAGCCGTCACAGAACATGTCTTTGGAGCTACAGATGCCAAATCAGCTCTCTACAATGAAGGAGCCGATTGGGTAGGCGTTTGTTTTGCAGTTTACAATGGTGTCGCAGCCTTAGTCGCCTTCCTATTGCCCGTCATCGCCAAAATGACCAGTCGAAGAATGACCCATATGATTTGCCTCTTTTTAGGCGGTTTAGGTTTGATCAGCATCTACTACGCCAGCAGTCCCAATATGCTCTTACTTTCAATGATCGGAATAGGTTTTGCATGGAGCAGTATTTTGTCGCTGCCCTATGCCATGTTGGTCGGTTCCTTACCCGAAGAACGCTTAGGCTACTTTGTCGGCGTATTCAACTTTTTCATCGTCATTCCACAGATTGTAGCAGCCACCATATTAGGCTTTTTACTCAAAAACTTTTTCAACAACGAGCCAATCAGTGCGATGTGGATAGGCGGCATCTCCTTTTTCATCGCAGGCATCCTTTGTTTGATCGTCAATGACGTAGATGATATAGCATTAGAAGCATAGATAAGTCTTCCCAATCGGATTGCTACCCAAGTATTGAACCTGCAATCCGATTGATAAAATGACAATTCATCTATCCTCAAAATATGTAGTATTATCTATGAGTCACCTAAAGTATTCGATTTTACCTTATCTTTGTTAGTGGATTATTATTAGGAGCGAAAGGTTCGTCTTTCATCGCAACAGAAAGTCCTGCTATCCGTTCTTATTCGTGTTGCCAACGTTTTTCTAAGCCAACGCTTCCCACGAATACCACTTCTATCAGGGCTAGCTCGTTGAGGACACAACCCCTACAAAAATGGTGGCAAAAAACGAACAGCAATTTGACAACTTTCATGCACAAAACAAAGAGAAGTTGTCAAATTTCCACAAACCACAAAATCCAAAAAAGATAAAAACAATCAAGATTTCAATGAATATCCAACCTTTATATAAATTCCCTGTCCAAGACGGCTTCGATGTACGAGATGTCACCGAATTAGACTTCGACATTGTACCCTTCTTTGACGAACTATATATCAACCTAGACAGCATCAGAGGAACTCAATATCGAGACGATTTAGACTTTCAACTCAACATTCGCAACAACCAACTCACCCAACGAACAAGGTCTTATACCAAGATTGTTTTTTCTGGACACAAAGGTTCTGGCAAAACTATTGAATTAGGAAAATACCACAAAGAAATCAACCACCCAGACCGCTACTTTTCGATATTTATTCAATTAGAAAACGAAACCAATTTAGCCCGTTTTGAACCCGAAGACCTCTTCGTAATGTTGATAGCTAAACTGATAGAACGCTGTAAAAAAGATCGTATTTCCATCAAAGACGATTATCTAGACAATATTGCAGAGGAGTGGATACAAGATGTGGATTTAAAGACAGAAGTAACCGACGTATTCAAACACGAACTCAATGCCAAAGCAGGTTTTGGATTCAAGTTTTTCGATTTTTTTAATGTTGGTACGGGTTTCAAAACAGTCTTTGGAGGCGAGTCCAAAACAGCCAAAATCATCCGAAGAAAAGTCAAACAAAATACGTTAGGACTCATCGCTCAATTCAATGAGATTTTAGAAGAACTAAGAGAGGAACTCCAAACGAGACATGGTTACAAAGACATTTTATTTATTATGGATGGTTCCGAAAAAATCAAACAAGAAACCTACCAATATCTTTTTATAGAAAACAATCACCTCATCCGTAACCTCAATGCCAACTGTATTTTTGCTATTCCCATCAATTTTTTCTTTGCCATCAATGCCAGTTTAGCTGCAGGATTTTTTGAACGCTCAATTTTACCGATGATTAAAGTAAATGAACAATCTAAAAAACGACTAGCAGAGATTTTAACCAAACGGATTGACCCCAAATTTTTTGGCGACCAAGTATTAGATAAAATAGCAGAGCAATCAGGTGGTTCTGTCCGACAACTATTAGGGATCACCAATCGGGCAATTATGGATGCCAGAGGGGAAACCATCACCTTGCAAAGCCTTCAACAATCGCTTAAATTATATGGGAGTTTTCTCAATGAACGTTTAAATACAGAAGAAACCCAAATATTGAAAGATTTTTACCAACAAAAAATAGAGCTAAAACCTGCCGATGAAATCACAGGGCGTTTACTATTCTCACTCGCCTTGCTCAAATACAACGGTCATTATAAAGTCAATCCTATTCTCCTGCCCTTTATCAATGTCACCTCATGATACAGCCACAACATATCGACATTCAAACACACAATGAAGAATTGTGGAAAGAGATGAAATTTGCTTTTAGAAAACGCAAAAAATCCATCCTTGCGTTTATAACTTTTGAGACCAAAACAAGTAAAAAATGCATCTTAGAGAAAATCCAACAAGACTTTTCAGAATATCAACACATCGAATACAATGTTGCAAATACTCAAGTCGTATCTTTACACAATTATTTAAGCGAACACTTACCTTTAGCAGTAAAAAAGTCTAAAAGTATCCGACATATCGTTCACATCTTTGGGTTAGAAAACAGTATCCTTACGACTGTTGATGGACAGATTCAAGAAAGCCTATTAATTCCCGAACTCAACTTTGAAAGAGAGCATTTATTTCGAGACTTCCCCATCATTTTATTAATTTGGACAGACACCAACACCCGTAAACGCTTACAAAAAGAAGCACAAGACTTATGGGATTGGGTAACATACTATTTCCCTTTCAAAGCCACTCCCGACCAAATAGATCCCACCATCACCATCACAGAAAAGCCTCTCAAAAAACAAGGCAATATCCCAGAAAGAACCCAACG
>JAHDBB010000253.1:0-3752 GCA_020630635.1 Chitinophagales bacterium | reverse complement strand
TATCATCAAATCGGGATGGTTTATGAGTTACAAAAAAAGTGGCAAGAGTCATTGAAAAACTATGAACTAGCTTTAAAATGGAAAAGACAAACAGGAAATGATTATGAATTACCATCAACTTATTATCACATAGGGCAAGTCTATCAAGCACAGCAAAAATGGAAAAAAGCCCTTGAAAACTTTAACATAAGTTTAGAATATCATTTAAAGTTTAATATTAAAGACAATATAGATTGGACAACTAATTATATAAAAGACTGCCTGTTCCACATAGATAAAGAAAGCCACCCCCAATTAATTACCCAAACCCAAAAACTTTTAGAAGAAGCCGAAAACCTGTAACAAATCCCCCATTCCCTTGTCTAATAAAAAAAGCACTACAAAAACACAAAACACAATGGCAAATATCACCTTACGCCCCATCACCAACCAAAACTTCAAAGAAGTCATCCAACTCAAGGTCAACGAAGATGAAACCAAGTTCGTTGCTCCCAATGCCTATTCCATTGCCCAAGCCTATGTCGAACATGGAGCCTATCCCATGGCGATTTATGCAGACGAAAAGCCTGTTGGTTTCACGATGTATGGACAATTTGAAGAAGACGAAGGCGACTATTGGATTGCCCGTTTGATGGTGGATAAAAACCATCGAAGACAAGGATACGGAGAAGCCGCCATGCGAATCGCCATTGACGAAATGCGTCGTAACGAAGATTGTGAAAAGATTTTCGTATCCTTCGTACCTGGCAATGTCGATGCCCAGCTATTATATGAAAAATTAGGCTTTTTGGATACAGGAATGATTGTAGATGGAGAACTGGTTTACGTCATAAAGTTTGGATCATATTAAAAAAAAATCAACCATGAAAAAATATTTTTGTTCCATTCCCTTACTACTATTGGGCATCTTTTTTTCACTCAATGTCACCGCCCAATATGCCAACAGCCTTTTATGGAAAGTGACAGGTAATGACTTAGAAAAACCATCCTATCTCTACGGCACAATGCATTTACAAGACAAACGAGTTTTTGAATTAACTGATTTGATTGAAGACAAACTCAAAGAATGTGATGCCCTTGCTTTAGAAATCGTTATGACCGATCCTTCTGGAATGGGTATGAATCCAGAGATGTTGGGAACCTTGATGATGGATGGAGGTAAAAAACTGGATGATATGATGTCCTCATCTGACTATCGAAAAGTCAAGCGTCTAGTCGAAGAAAGTATGACTAAAATGATGCCAGAAGGCGACATGGGTTTTATGCAAAATATGATGATCAATATGGTCATCAAACGAGTTAAACCTTTATATGTTTCGACCCTTATCACAGGAGGACGAGTCAATATGGACATGGACCAACCTCTAGATATGCATCTACAAAGTATGGCACAAGAATTAGAAAAAGAACTTATTAGTATAGAAAGCATCGAAGAACAAATGGCAGCACTCAATAGTATTGATGACGAAGAACAAGCCAAAATGTTGACTGAATTGGTCAATAATATAGAAGAAGCCGATGCTGATTTAGAACAACTCACTATCGCTTATCAACAACAAAATCTCAATCTCATAGATTCTCTTTCCAATGGTTTTGGAGAGACAGAGGGTGAACAATTTGAAGAGGCACTTTTGACCAAGCGAAATTTAACAATGGCGCATCGTATTGATAGCATCTATCAAAAAAAACCTACTTTTGCAGCCGTTGGAGCAGCGCATTTAGTCGGCAAAAATGGGTTGATTTTGGCATTGAGAGAAAAAGGATATACGGTTACTCCTGTATTAGAAGAAGCCAGTAATACTGATTACAAGGAGCTTTGTCAGTGGATGACAGGTTCTTTTAATTCAGCAACACAAGCCCAAGAAGATTCTGCTTTTTACGACATCAATCTTGAAATGCATCCCATTTGGGAAGGAGAAACAGAAGACTACTGGATTTATGTAGAACAAGCGATGTCCAGTAAAAAAGAAAAACCTTATCGTCAACGCATCTATCAAGTGACCCAAATCGACTCGATTACTTTTGCCAGCTACATTTATACCTTGCCAGAACCAGAAGAGTATATTGGCAGTTGGACAAAACCCGAATTATTCAAAGATTTGATTTTGGCAGATAGCCTAAAGCGTGAAGGTTGTGAAGTGATTCTCAAAAAAGAAGGCGATCAATATGTCGGAGCGACAGGTGAAAATTCTTGTTCTAGTTCTTTGCGTGGAGCAACATATGCTACATCAGAAGTGACTGTCACTAAAGACGGCATTATCAGTTGGGACAGAGGCTATGATAAGGAAGGCAAACAAGTTTGGGGAGCAGAAAAGGGAGGCTACATTTTTAAACGACTCGAAGAAGAATAAAAAAACGTCCCAACCTATAAAAAATGAACAGTAACGATGGACTTATAAAAACGTCCCAAATCAAGAAAATAACCAAAAGTATATGAAATTAAAAACCCCTATTGCGCTCAATAATATTGCCCAAATGGTACAAGCCGAATTGATAGGAGATGCAGACTTTTTACTCACAGGTATCAATGAAATACACAAAGTAGAAGAAGGTGATTTGACCTTTTGCGATCATCCCAAATATTATAAAAAAGCCCTTACTTCTGCTGCTTCGGTCATCCTAATTAACGATACTTCTGTCGAAAATCCACACAATAAACACCTACTTTATTCCAAAGATCCTTTTCGAGATTACAATTTTTTGGTACAACATTTTTGTCCTTTTGAAGCCAATACACACCGCATTCATCCTTCTGCCCAAATTGATGAAAGTAGTATTTTGATGCAAAATGTGGTGGTGGGAAAAGATAGTAAGATTGGCAAAAACTGTATCATTCATCCCAATGTCACGATTTATAATCGGGTAGAAATTGGCGACAACGTTATTATTCATGCGAATGCCATTATTGGGGCGGATGCTTTTTATTATCAAAAACGGGAGGAAGGCTATGTACGAATGCATACTTGTGGACGGGTTTTAATCAAAGATCATGTCGAGATTGGGGCGGGGTCTACGGTGGATAAAGGGGTGTCGGGTGATACCATTATTGGCAAGGGGACGAAGCTGGACAATCAGGTGCATATCGGTCATGGCTGCGTGATAGGAGAGCATTGTTTGTTGGCGGCACAGGTGGGGATTGCAGGCAAAACGATCGTAGGAAATTATGTGAATTTATGGGGACAAGTGGGTGTTTCCAAAAGTTTGCACATCGGCGATCATACCAATGTTTTGGCGAAGTCGGGTGTACATCAATCCTTAGAAGGGGGTAAAAACTATTTTGGGATTCCTGTGGAAGAGGCTCCGAAAAAGATGCGTCAGTTGGCATTACTTAAACAACTGCCCGATATGTGGCGATATTTTTTGGGAAGGAAGGATAAGTGATTTTAATGATGAATGGTGAATTATAAATGATGAATGCCGTTCTTTTTGTGACCTTCATCCTAAAGAATGAAGTAAAGCATTTTTTTTAGGAGCGAACTTTTGAGAGCTTCGTCGTGACGCAGGGTCCCGCTATCCGTTCTTACAAATGCGCCAAGTTTTAGGCAGCCAACGCATTGCATTTGTACCACTACTATCGGGGCTATTTTGCATGGTTGTTACCTTTACTTATCAGTTTTTTATGTTTTACCACAAAAGGCTCAAAAGTTTTTAATCAAAGACGAAATAGCTTTACATCATTCTTTAGGATGATGCTAAAAGGAACAAAAAACTGGCACTAAGCAGTCCAGACCTTAACGAACTAGCCCCGATAG
>JAHDBB010000739.1 GCA_020630635.1 Chitinophagales bacterium | reverse complement strand
CGACCACAACGATCTAGCCCCGATAGTAGTGGTATCCTCCTTGTAGAGCAAATTCGTGAATTTGCTCTACAAGGAGGATAGGAACGGATAGCGGGACTTTCTGTTGCGACGAAGGAACTTGCCTTTCGCTCCTAAAAGGTCTTATCAATAAAAAAAGCCTTTTAAATGCATTTACATCTAAAAGGCTTAAAAATCATTATTTATAAAACAGTGTTTAAATTACTGGTATTGTACTAAAATCATTTTGTTGATTTTAGTATGGTCGCCTGTTCTAATAGCGTAAAAATAGGTTCCTGTTGGAAGGTTTTGCGCCTCAAATTCTATGGTGTATTTTCCGACTTTTTTGTCTTCACTCTTGATGAGTTCTTGAACCGTTTTACCTGTCGCATCAAATACCACTAAAGAAATATTGGCATCTTCCGTCAATTCAAATTCGATATTGGTTGTATGATTGAATGGATTGGGATAGTTTTTGAGTTGGGTGTAAGGAGTTAATAGGCTTTCCTCATTTGATTCACCTGTCAAAGTCGCACTCAAGTTGTCACATCCATCAATAAAGGCTAATAAATCCGATGGAGCTTGCGCCCAAAAACCATTGGTCATTAAGATATAACTTCCTGCGTCATAATTGACTTCGATATTTCCTGTAATGACTTGTGCTGATTGGATATAATCTATCACTTGATAGGTTTCTGATATACTTTGAGTTCCACTTAATATTTCTTGTGTTTCACAAGCATCACCAATTCCTGTTACGCCTATATACTGGCAATAACCGTCTGTTTCTCCACATGTATTGTTGGTCGTTGTCACACAAACATAGTAGGTTCCATTGGTTGTATAAGTATGCAAAGGATTGGGAACATTGCTAGCAGAAGCACCATCACCAAAAGTCCAAAGATAAGAATCTGCATTTGTACCATTAAAAGAAAAACTAATGGTAGGGTCGGCTGCGTTGTTATATGTAAATGAAGCCATTGGTGTAATACATGGATCGGGAACATTGTTGATGGTAATAACTTGGCAAATCTCATCTGTATCATTGCAAGTATTATTGGTGACTGTCAAACAAACATTATAATTTCCATTGGTTGTAAAGGTGTGAACTGGATAAATAGTATTGCTGGTATTGCCATCACCAAAATCCCAATCATATGAATCTGCATTTGTACCATTGTAAACAAATTGTAGGGTCGGATCAGCAGGATAAGGATTAAAGTAAAATTGTGCGGTAGGTACAACACAAGATATTGTACATCCAAAATCAAAGTTTACAGTTGTTCCAGATTCTACAATATTTTCGATACAAATATTGGAGCTTTGTCCATCGTATAATTTAGAGTTGGGATTGGAAGTATCGTTGAAACTGGTGTTGCCACTGGTTCCAGGATA
>JAHDBB010000252.1 GCA_020630635.1 Chitinophagales bacterium | reverse complement strand
TAAGAAGTACTTTCCTTACCCAACTAGACCCGATAGCAGCGGCTATGGCAAAAGTGTTGAAGCTAGAAGGTTTTGCGAGGCTTTGCCATAATAGCGTATAGCGGGGAGACCTGTCACGATGAAAGAGTAATAACCTTTCTCTCCAAAAAGATCTTTATATAAACAAGAAAAATATTATGAAAAAATTAGGTTTAGGTATTATAGGATTGGGAGGAATTGCCGAAAGGCTCATACCTACATTTTTGAAACATCTAAGAACGGATCTTAAAGGGGGATTTGATGTAGATGTAGAAAGAATGGCTAAGATGAAAGCGAGATTTGATATGGAGATGGTGACAGATGTAGATGCGTTAATCAATGATAAAGATATTGATATGATTTATTTAGCAGTACCACCGAGACATCATCATGCGATTGCTATAAAGACTATGAGAGCAGGTAAACACATCTTATGTGAAAAACCGCTTGCAGCTACACTCAAAGAAGCTATGGAGATGTATGAAGTGGCTGTGGAAACACAAGTAGTCCATGCTATGAATTTTCCCTTGTATTATGGATTTCCCTATCATAGAATCAAACAATTATTGGAAGCCAATGCATTGGGAACCCTTAAAAGAGTTGAATTATCAGCATTGTATCCTGCTTGGCCAAGACCATGGCAACAGAATTACTGGATTGATTCAAGGGAAGATGGAGGATTTGTACGAGAAGTTTTTACACACTTTATTCAATTGATACAATCGTCATTTGGTCCGATAGAAAATATTCAGTCATTGGTGGAGTATCCTGAAGATCAAAGCAAAAGCGAAACTGGCTTAATTGGTGTCGGTGAACTGGCAAATGGTGCAAAAGTCCTTTTTAATGGTGTAACTGATGTGAATCAATTGGGAAACATCAAACTGACCGTATTGGGATCAGAAGGTTCAGTAACATTGGAAAACTGGAGAAAACTAGTAGTGAAAACAGGCGAACAAACATTTATAACCGCAGGTGAATTAAAACCAGGTAAAGGAGGAGATGCAACTTATGATTTAATCCATGCTTTTTATGAGGCAATAGATGGGAAAGAAAGTAGTTTGGTTACCTTTGAAGATGGTTTGCAAGCAACAAAGGTGGTGGAAAAACTACTGGGTAATTATTAATGAACGATTTGTGGGAATAGTGTTTTTTCTTGTTCCCTAAGACCAATAATGAAGGTTTTGATTATTTTTTCACCAATCCTTAGTAACTTTGCAGCCCAAAAATAGATAGGATTTGGCGCAAGAAAATAAATATATAGCAGATATTGTAAATAAGAGAGCGTGGATACTGCTACTTTTTCTACTCTTAGCCATGTGTGCCTTTATCTTTTGGGACTTTCTCACCTTTCAAAAACTCTACCTATTTTCTGATATTGGAAGTGATACCCTCAACTCACGTTATCCTGATAAGTTGCACAAAGCCCATTATTATGCAACAGAAGGACGACCCATGAAATGGTCTTTTTATGTGGGTTTGGGACAAAACATGTTTGAGGGTTGGAGTTTTCACCCAATGGATTTAGTCAATTATATTCTAAGTTCTTTGAGTATTGAAAAACGCATTATCTATTTAGAAATATTTAAGGTCGTAGCTTGTGGAATGCTCTTTTATATCTATCTAGGTTGTCACCGACTCACCAATTTAAGTAAAATCATCGCTTCCTTGTGCTATGCGTTTTCGGGTTATATGATCTTGGGAAGTACATGGTATGTTCATACTCGTCTCTTATTCGACTTTACCTTCTTGTTGTTGTGCTGTGAGTACTTGGTGCAAAATAAAAGGCGCAAATGGTTGTTGCCCATCGCTATTTACTTTATTGGCTTAAATCCCCAAATGTATTATTTTGGCGTTTTTATGTTCATTTATGGTTTAGGGCGCATTTGGGAAGAACGAGATTTTACCGTACAAAAACAGTTTAAATTTACCCTCCAATTTGCTTTATTTGGTTTATTGGGATTGCTCCTTTTAGCACCAGAAATCAATAGCCAAATTCAGCGATATATGGATAGCCCTCGTATGAGTGGATCAGCCGCTGCATTCGATGATTTGGCAGCAACTCCATTTTTGTTTTTTGAGCGTCCGATGCATTATTTTACCGCCTTTTTGCGTTTATTTAGCAACGATATTTTGGGAACAGGCGATGCGTATCGAGGTTGGGTCAATTACTTAGAAGCTCCCAGTTTTTACATTGGACTCTTGACCCTCATACTAGCTCCTTTAAGTTGGTTTTTATTGAGACGAGTCCAAAAAATCTTCTATCTGGTGATGTTGGGTTTTTGGGTTTTTCTAGTCATTTTCCCTTTTGGACGCTATGCCTTTTATGCCTTTGCAGGAGATTACTACAAATCCGCTTTTTCCATATTTGTTCCTTTTAGCTTGCTTTTTGTGGCTGTACAAGTATTGGATAAAATGCTTCGTTACCAACAATTTTCGATTGGTTTGTTGTGGTCAAGCATTTTTACTTGGATTGTTGGATTAGGCTGTGCCTACGTATTGGGAGGCGAATTTATTGAGATGCGGATTTGGTGGATCGTAATCGGCAGTTTATTGGCTTATGGTGTTTTATTAACAGGGATTCGATTGCGAAAAACAGGGGGAATTGCTAGTAAACTTTTACTTATTTTTGTCGTATTAGAGTTAGGTTTTTGGGCTACACAAACCCTTGAGCCTCGCAAAGTCATTCGCAGTGACCGTTTTGAAAAGCGACTCGGTTACAACGACTATACCGTAGATGTTTTAAAGTTTTTGAAGGAAAAAGACGATGGTTTTTATCGCATTGAAAAGTACTATTCTTCGAGTTTGGCAGATCACAAAAGCCTGAATGATGCCAAAGCCCAATATTTTTATGGAACCTCCAATTATGCATCTTTCAATCAAGGCTACTACATTCGATTTCTACAAAGTTTAGAGGTTATCGGACAACGAGGTATTGATGCCCGATGGGTTATCGGATTGCGCCAACGCCCTTTATTACAAACCTTATGTGGGGTCAAATACCAATTGTATCGAAGCAATCAAGAAAAAAGTAAAGATGATACTTTTAGTACAACTATCAAACGCTTTGGCGATGTGACTTTGAAAGCCAATCGTTATGTCTTACCTTTGGGTTTTAGTTATCGCCAATACATTGCCCAAGCCGATTTCGACCTTTTAAATAGTGAACAAAAAGACAAAGCTTTATTACAAGCGGTTGTTTTGGACAAGGAACAAATCGCCCAATATCCCCATTTAATCCCATTAAAAGATTTTGAAAATTTACCGTCTTTAAACGATACTTCTTGGCAAGAATACTATCAAAAGGAAGATACTTTAATCATTAGCCACCACAGCCAAAATGAGATTGTTGGAACAATAGAATTAGCTCATCCACAGTTATTATTCTTTTCCATTCCTTATGACAAAAATTGGTTCCTTTGGGACAATGGCGAAAAACGAGAGATGGATAAGGTCAATATCGGCTTTATGGGAATATGGTTGGATAAAGGAAAACATGAACTTAAATTAAAATTTGAGCCGAGTTGGTTATGATTTAATGATAAATGGTGAATGATAAATTATAAATGCGGTTCTTTCTTGTTTTATTTTTTATAGAGGAGCGAAAGGTTTCTTGCTTCGTCGTTATAGAAAGTCCCGCTATCCGTTCTCATTCGTGTTGCCAACGTTTTTCTAAGCCAACGCTTCCCACGAATACCACTACTATCGGGGCTATTGGGTTAAGGTCGCAACCTATAGTAACTGAGCCGTTTTAGAATTTTGAAATTAAAAATTAGAATTTAATTCATTCGGGGCTAGTTGGTTGAGGACACAACAAAAAAATCCACACAAAAACCACATTCGTGTATTCGTGGCAAAAAACCACAAAAAGCCCCACCAATTATGCAACAACACTTAAATAAAATCATAAAAGGCAATTGTGTTGAAGTCATGCAAAAGTTTGAGGAAAACAGTATTGACTTAACTGTCACCTCGCCACCCTATGACAATTTAAGAAAATACAAAGGATATGTTTTTCCTTTTGAAGAGATTGCACAAGAATTGTTGAGAGTCACCAAAGAAGGAGGCGTGGTAGTTTGGGTAGTTGCTGATGCCACTATCAAAGGAAGTGAAACAGGAAGCAGCTTTAAGCAAGCCTTATATTTTAAAGAAATCGGATTTAATCTACATGACACCATGATTTTTCAAAAGACTAATCCGATTCCACAGATTTATCGAAAACGGTACAATAATATTTTTGAGTACATGTTTGTCTTTAGCAAAGGAACCGTAAAAACACACAATCCAATCAAAGTAGATTGTTTACATGCTGGCTTGAAGCTCAAAGGTACGACTTATAAAAACTACTCAAAAGGAGAACAGAAAAGGGAAAAGTTGGCAAAGCCTGTGAAGAAACAAAAAATAAAAGGCAATATCTGGGAATATGTGGTCGGTAAAAGGGCAGAAGATCAAGAGGCAAAAGGACATCCTGCTCCCTTTCCATCAGCATTGGCAAGAGACCATATCAATTCTTGGACCAATAAAGGCGATATAGTGTTGGACCCGATGTGTGGAAGTGGTACAACTTGTAAAGTCGCTTATCAATTGGATAGACAATTTATTGGCATTGATATGAGCGCAGAATATTGTGAGTTGGCAAGGAATCGAATAAAAATTAGTCGATAGTGTGGTTTGGGGACGACGGGACGTTTTTGAAAATGGAACGAAAGGGACGATTCGGTTCAGTTCTTGGTTAGGGGACGACGGGACGTTTTTAAATGTTAAAGACAAGTTGATTCGATTTATTGAAATTAACGTCCCCTCACGTCACATTCGTCCCTTCGTCACAACTTCTGATACAAAGAAGTACATTCCACAACCAACTAGACCCGATAGTAGTGGTATAAATGCAATGCGCTGGATTAATAAAGCGTTGGCTGCATTTATAAGAACGGATAGCGGGGAGACCCACCACGACGAAGCTAAAAACCGTTCTCTCCAAAAAAACAAAAAGTTTTACTTCATTCTTTAGGATGAAGGATAAAAAAGTTTTACTTCATTCTTTTGGGTGAAGGATACAAAAAAAGCTTTACTTCATTCTTTAGGATGAAGGACAAAACAGATATAAATGATGCGAAAGATAACCTTATTAGTAGCGAGCTTATTTTTATTATTAGGAGCTTGTACAGGAGCCAAAAAGTTGAAAAAAACAGTCGCTTCTGACAAACCCAATATCATTATCATGATGGCGGATGATTTGGGATGGAACGATGTAGGCTATCACAACGATGAGCTGATAACACCGCATTTAGACCAGCTTGCCGAAGAAGGATTGCAAATCAATCGTTTTTATACCAACAAATCTTGTACGCCCTCTCGTATTGGATTATTGACAGGCAAACATCCTGGACGATTTGGTCTCGGACCCGATGTCGGAGTCATCAAACCCAATTGGCGAAATGGATTGCCCGTCGAAGAAACCTTGATCCCTCAAATGCTGGCGGAAGCAGGTTATCAAAATCGGGCTTGTATCGGAAAATGGCACTTGGGACATAGCAATATCAAATACCATCCACTCAATCGAGGCTTTACCTATTTTTATGGAATGTATGGTGGAATGGCAGGCTATTTTTACCATAAACGCAAAAGCGAATTGGATTGGCATCGTAATTTTGAACCTTGTTACGACAAAGGATATGTAACGGATTTATTAGGAAATGAAGCGGTACATTTTATTGAAAACCAAGAAGAAGGAAATCCCTTCTTTTTATACGTTGCATTTAGTGCGCCACACGTTCCCTTAGAAGCCAAGATGGAGCATTTGGAAATGTATGGTTATGATCCAGAAGAAGGAGCATACAATCATAAAAATGATGCCAATGTTCCCAACAAAATCTTGGGACGAGGCAATACAGCAAGACAAACTTATACGGCTATGGTGACTTCTATGGACGAAGCAATTGGTCGAATCCTCAATGCGGTAGAACGAAAAGGGATGTCAGAAAATACCTTGATTTTGTTTTTGAGCGATCACGGAGCCACCACTAAAGCAGGTGGAAATAATGAACCATTGCGAGCAGGAAAAGGCTACTTTTATGAAGGAGGCGTTCGAGTACCAGCTATTGTAAAATGGCCTAAAAGTTTGCCAGAAGGTAAAACCGAAAGTACACCCATCAGTTATACAGATGTTTTTGCAACCTTACAAGCCATCACCAAAGCACCAGGCAAATACCATACCGATGGACAAGATGTAACCCCCATTTTGAAAGGAGATGTCGATAGTCCAGAACGTTTTATTTATTTGGGGAAAGAGGCGATTATCAAAAAAGAATGGAAACTCGTTTATGATGAACTCTACAATATCAATTATGATGTATCAGAAGAAAAAAACTTGGCAGATGAGTTTCCATTGATTTATAATGAACTCAAAATGGAACTAGAAAAACTTTCGACTCAAATTGAAAAGACGGTTCCCATTAAGGAAGATCACAAAGTACAACCAGAGTGGAAGATGTTGGAGTATTAAAGACTCAATAAAGCCGTCTCGATTCTAGGATAATCAAAATGAAACCCCGCCTCTAATAAACGCTCTGGATACACATTGCGGCTTTTTAACAAAAGCTCTGTTTCTGTTTTAAGCAACCAAGCACCGACTTCTAATAAGGCTCTTGGTTGCGAAAATCCAAAAGGCATTTTCACTTGTTTACGGATCGTCTTCATCAATTTTTGGTTATCAGTAGGAGAGGGAGCCGTTACATTTATAGCTCCTTCTATAGATTCATTTTGGATGACAAAATCCACTACTTTGCAAAAGTCCTCAATGTGAATCCAGCTTACTTTTTGATTTCCCCGACCTTGATGACCGCCCAATCCCAAACGAGCGATTTGTTTCATCTTGGGTAAAGCACCTCCCTCATTTCCCAAAACGATGGAAGTTCTCAATGCAACTTTTCGAGTGGAGGCTAAGGGGTTTTCAAAAAAAGCAGCTTCCCATTTTTTACAAACGCCCATCGAAAAATCATCGCCAATCACTCCTGTTTTTTCCGTCATCAAGGTCGTTTCAGCATGAACATAAATCGTGGCACTACTTGCATTCATCCACAAGTCAGGAGGGTTTTTAGCTTGCTCAATGGCTCCTGCTAAGACCTTCGTACTTTCCACTCTAGAGCGAATAATCGCCGTCCGATTTTTCTCATGATAGCGACAATCCACAGACTTTCCAGTCATATTAATCAACACATCCGCCCCATCTATCACTTTTGCCCAATCTCCCAAAGAATAGCCATCCCACTTTACATGATTCTCTTTTTTAGGTTTTCTGGTCAATATAAAAACTTTATCACCTTTAAGGGCAAAATGCTTTTCTAAGGCTTGCCCTAAAAATCCAGTTCCACCAGCGATAACGATTTTTTTCATTTCAAAAAAGTTTTATTTTTTTTTAGGAGCGAAAGGTTGAGAGCTTTGTCGTAACGGAAAGTCCCGCTATCCGTTCTTATAAATGTGCCAAGTTTTATTAAGCCAACGCATTACATTTATACCACTACTATCGGGGCTAGGTCGTTGAGGACAGAACGTTGATGTTTAAAGGGACGAACCGTTCATCTTTTACATGTTGGGACGAAGTGACGTGAAGGGACAATTGATGATTCATTAATCGAAAACGCATCACGAAAGAACCGAAACGTCCCCTTACGTCCCTTTTTAAAACGTCCCCTCGTCCCTAACCAAGTTATGATCCGAAAATGGACTATCACCTAAAAAATCATCATCAAGATAATCCCCAACACGATCATCCGATAAGTCACCCAAGAAGCCGTCATATTCAAAGAAACCCCCAACAACTTACAACGTCTAATATGTTCCAAAAACATCAATCCAACGACACCCACAAAATAAGCCAATAACACCAAAGGCGACAACATCACCAACTGATTCACCAACAACAAAGGCAACAAAAGCAATCCACCAATCATAGAGACCGTAGACATATTTCCCAAATAATCCAAAACCTTATCCTTTGACACAAAAGAAATAGCGATCAACTGCCAAGCAATTTGACCAAAACAAACAATATATTCTCGTACCCAATTATGCTCAAAACCAAAGCCCGTATTGACATAAAAAGCAAATTGATTCAACACCACGCCTGTAAACACCGCTACCATCAAAATATACAACCAACGGTATTTGACATTGACTTCTGGAGTACAATCCCGTTCACTGACTTGTGGAGCTGTCGGATAAATCACTTTGCGATTGTAAGAGATGAAACGATACAAACGCAATAAAAATGGATAGACCAAAGACGAATGCAAAAACTTTCTAAAAGCATCATTTCCATTCGATACAATCTTAATCATCGCATCAATCCCATAAGTTGTTTGCGTAGTTGTTGTTTCATAAAGCGCAATCTCATTTTTAGCTCTTTCCATATCAATATGTTGAGCATAGGTATCAGCGACTGTTTGATAATAACTTACCGTATCTGCATCTACCAATCCACATTGAGTAAAGCCTTTGCCATATACTTTACACATAGGACAATGCTTATCTATCAATAATTTGTGATTTTGTAACATAGGCTTAGTTGTTTAGTCTCACAAATATAATACAAACATTCTGAACTTTCAATATTTTCTGAAAATTTAATAAAAA
>JAHDBB010000251.1 GCA_020630635.1 Chitinophagales bacterium | reverse complement strand
TCAAGCAAGAACTGAAAAAAGTTTTACTTCATTCTTTAGGATGAAGATCAAGCAAGAACTGAAAAAAGTTTTACTTCATTCTTTAGGATGAAGATCAAGTAAGAACCGAAAAAAATTAATGAGAAAAATATGATATTGACTGATAAACGCATTTTGGAAGAGATCGAAAAAGGAAATATTTTGATAGAACCTTTTGATAAAAAAAGTCTAGGAACCAACTCGTACGATGTGCATCTTGGACGGTTTTTAGGAACTTACAAAGATCGAGTATTGGATGCAAAAGAACACAACGAGATCGAGGTCTTTACCATTCCGTTAGAAGGTTTTGTGTTGCAACCAGGTACATTGTATTTGGGAGTGACAGAAGAATACACCGAAACGCACGCCCATGTTCCTTTCTTAGAAGGTAAATCAAGTGTGGGGCGTTTAGGCATCGATATTCATGCAACAGCAGGTAAAGGGGATGTTGGTTTTTGTAATACTTGGACATTGGAAATATCGTGCATTCAGCCTGTCAAAATTTATGCAGGAATGCCCATCGGGCAGTTGATTTATTTTGCGATTGATGGCGAAGTGGAAAATATGTATAATACGAAAGCCAATGCCAAATATACGCAAAGGACGGTGAAGCCAATTGAATCTATGATGTGGAAAAATAAGTTTTGATATAAATGCTGAAAGGTTAAAACAAACTTCCTTGTGTCTTTTGGTCTTCTACTTCACTCGGTGTTATTTCAACCAAGTAGCCTGAATGACTCCGAACATTGAATACTTGTCCGCCTTCAAAAATCAGGTATTGTCCTTTGATGCCCATAAGTCGAGCATTGAACGAATCAACTTTGGTCAAATTGATACTTTTGACTTTTTGAGGATATTCTAAAACAGGATAGGTGAGTTCTGTTATATCATCATTATCGCTTATATATGCTTGTAAATCAGTCGAAAGTAGATTTTTCAATTCTGTCTTTTTGTTTAATAAATCAACCTCTTTGTCAATATCATTTTTCAACATTTTTTGCCATTGTGTTTTGTCTGAAACATACTCCTTTAAAGCGACTTCGATGCAACCTGCCAAATAACGATTGGGAGTTTGAGCCAGTCGAATGGCTTTAGAAGCTCCTTGATCTATCCAACGAGTGGGAACCTGCGTTTGTCGAGTAACTCCCACCTTTAATCCACTAGAAACCGCCAAGTAAACGATGTGTTCCTGCACATGGTGTTTTTGTTCCCATTCTACATCCCTTCCTTTCCCCAAGTGTCCCTCACATTTTTCTGGATGAATGATACAAGGGGAACTTTCGGGTGCGTTTTTGAAACAAGGATAACAGAATCCTTGAGCAAAAGAAGTCTTGGTCTTTCGCCCACAGCGTTTACAGTTGATTTGTTTTAAGTAAGTAAGCTGAACCTGTTTACCAATCCATTCATTTATCACTACAGTTTGTTCTTCATTTTTTAGTTGATACTGGATTGGAGTGTCCAATATAGTCTCCATTTTTTGTAAATTACCTTTATAGGCTTTCATATAGAATATTTTTTTTGAGTCGAAATATAAAAGATTTTATGGCTAATAACGTAATGTATTTATTATTATGTGATGCATTTTTATCTCTAAATGTAAATAAAACAAATGCTTAAAGCACAGTTTTTTTAGTGAATTATATATAGTTTTATGTAGATAAGTGTGCTTATTTAGTAAAATAGAATTTAAAAAAACAATAATATACTGAAACTTAAAAAGTTGTAAGTCGCTAGTGGTATCATATTTGTACAAAGTTAAGTGAAACAACTATTTTTTCAAACTACTACAATTACTAACTTATCAAACTACTATGGTTTTAGACTCACATCTATTAGAGCTACTTGCGTTGAAAGAACTGAGGCGTTATAAGGAACTGTACGGTCCATTGGAAGAAGACGATCCTATCTATGTGGATAATGGACATGATAGATTGACGCAAGCACACGTTAAACAACTACTTGAACAACGACTTTTTGAACAAACAGACGATACACAAAAATTGTTGGATAAAAGCCGTTATTTTTTACAGGTTGACATCCTTAAACAATTTCCTTACTATCTGTTTTGGAAAAATGAAGACTCCGTTTATTGTGGATGCAATGAACATTTTGCTCGTTTGGTTGGACTCAAAAATGCAGAAGAGATTGTCGGGAAAACCGACTATGATCTACCCGGTATTTCTACTGAAAAAGCCTCAACCTACAAGATGATTGACCAAAAGGTCATGTCAACAGGCATTCCTGCTTTTGATATGGAAGCAAGCGATACAGGAGAAAATAGCGTCATGTATGTCAAAAAGATTCCTTTAAAAGATCCTAAAGGAAAAATTTTGGGCATACTGGGTTTTTGTTGGTATCGAACCGATAGACGCTTGGAGTTGATCCAACTTCAAGAAACCCAAGAGCGTTTAGATACTTTGCTCGATCAAAGTGCGATGGTGATGATTGAGATCAACAATGAAGGTATGATTGTTTTTGTCAATTCTTATACTAGTCGGGTGTTGGGATATGAAAGCCAAGATATTTTGGGGAAGCCTTTACAACAGTTTCTACACAAAGATGACTTAGCTCCTTTTGAAAATCTTTTGAAGCAACGTTATCAAAAAGGAACACAAATGCAGGTGTTGCGTCTTAGACATCTCACTCAAAAATGGGTACATATCAAGACCAGCATAAAGGTTTCTAAGCCTTCCAATCATTCATTACTTTTGAGCCAAGACATCACCAAACAGGTTCAGAAAGAACAAGCATTTGCCGCAAGGATACGAGAATTAGAAAGACAATTGGCCATTGCCAAGCAAAAGAATGTCAAGGCGATCAAGAACTTTCGAGATTTTGCCTTACATGTTCATCATGATTTGGGCAGCAATATCAGTCGTCAGAAAAACTTTATTACCCAGTTTAAAAAGCAAAGCTATCAACGACTTGAAGAAGAGGGGCAAGAATATTTTTCTTATATCGAAAACAGTTGCGCTCTTCAAAAAGATATGTTGGAGGGAATTTTGGAATACAGCAAACTGACGACCAAAAAGATTTTATTCCGTCAAGTTGACCTAAATGACATACTTGAAGGAGTAAAAGTCTTATTACAATCTAGTATTGAAGAATGTAAGGTAGAGATTAAGATGGATTCCTTACCCAGTTTGGTAGCGAGTCATTCCCAAATGTTACAAATCTTTACCAATCTGATTTGCAATGCCATCAAATATAGTAAAATTGGTATTCAGCCAGAAATCAATATTACCGTAGAAGAAACCAAAGACTTTTATCAATTTTGTGTGGAAGACAATGGTTTAGGAATTGATCCTGACTCACAGGATGCCATTTTTGTTTTATTCAAGCGTTTAGAACAAAATGAGCAAAGGGGCTGTGGGATTGGCTTGGCGATTTGTCGCAAAATTATCGAAAACCATAAAGGCAAAATCTGGTGTGAATCAGAAGTTGGCAAAGGCACTAAAATGTTTTTCTCGATTAGCCGCTTATTGATAAGCAATGAATAAATACAAAAGGCACAAACTACTTATCCGTTTGTGCCTTTTTTATTTTAGGAGAGAACGGTTATTACTCTTTCATCGTGACGGGTCTCCCTGCTATCCGTTCTTATGCATGCAGCCAACGTTTTAGGAAGCCAGCGCATTGCATTCATACCACTACTATCAGGTCTATTTGGTTGAGTTTGGTACTTCTTACACATAAAGGCATTTTAAATTTAGATTTTTCAAAAATCACCTTATTCCTCAATATTAAGCAATCCCGCAAGTCTTTTCGACTTGTGGTTCTAAATGCAAGTAAGTCTTTTCGACTTACGGAATCTAAAAATAGTTTGCCGTTATGTATAGCACCAAAAACTGTACAAAAAACGAACAGCAATTTGACAACTTTCCTGTAAAAACCAAACAGAAGTTGTCAAATTTCCACGAACCACTAACATTGTGTCCTTTCAAAAATAGCCCCGATAGCAGTGGTATCCCCCTTGTAGATCAAATTCATGAATTTGATCTACAAGGGGGATAGGAACGGATAGCGGGACTTCCCAACACGACGAAGCCTCCAACCTTTCGCTCCAAATAAATAAACAAATAAGAACCGCATTTATAATTCACAATTAATAATTAAAACCCAATCTCCACAATTCCCAACTTAGCCTTATTCGGATACCAAGTATCTGCATCCGTATTTTGCACCACACCATCCAGATTACCATCTGTGTTTGTATAAACATCCAATTGAGCAGGATTGTTACTCCAAGCATCATAATCAGAAACCTGTATCGTCCCATCTTGCGTAAAATCTCCTGCATACATCATCGCCTTTCCATCCATAAAAACTTTTTGTTGGAAGGTCCCCAATGCTTGATCTGGACTGATGGTAAAATCATAGAACATATCCTCACTAGCTATCGTTGGATTCGCTGTAAATATGTCTAAATGATTGCGGTGGCGAATACAAAAATGATAAGACTCGCCTGCCGTCAAAGAGGAAAAAGCTAGTGGATTGCCATCTACATCTACAATATCGCCACTAGCCAATAAAATGCCTGCCCTTGTTTCAACCGTTACCGTTGCTCGATTACCCGATGTATTTGGCGTACCACTTCTGGCTTCCACCAAAACCCAATCGACCATCGTATCAGCAACATTGCTTAAATTTTCTGTGCCATCATAGTGATAAGGAGCGATATTGAAAGGCTGATTGGTGGGTAATACATTGGTGAGGCTCACTCTCATTTCCCCATTACCTTCATAGGCTCCCTCCAAAAATACTTTGGCATGTAGTCTAAATGCACCAATAGGCGTACCATCTCCAATAGCTGAACAAGGAAGAATCAACCCATTGACCGTTGTGAATGTACCACCCATCAAGCCATTTAAAAGCGTGGTATCGACACACAGCCAGTTTTCCAAAACGCTATTATAGATGTCCCGATAATCGGTGTGCCATTCCAAAGCATGTGCATTATTACTTTCCAATTGAGCAAGGTTAGGAGGTGGACCAAAGAAGCCCGCATTTTCCAAGCCTCCCCCAAACATTAGCATCGCTGCTGCCGATCCATGATCGGTTCCTTGTGAGCTGTTTTCATGAAAAGTACGTCCAAATTCAGAAATCGTCAAGGTCAAAACCTTACTATCTAAATTACTTGCTGTCAAGTCTTCATAAAAAACACTAACCGCTTCAGCGATATGACTCAATAAACATTGATGAGTCAAGTTTTGACTATAATGTGTATCAAATCCACCCATATCTACCATATAGACTTTGGTACCGAGTCCGCCCTTTATCAGATTGGCAATAAGATGAAGTTGAGAACCCAAGTATTTTCCAGCCCAATTGACATCGGAAGGATACTCAAAAGAACCACTCGTAATTCCCAAATCGTAAGCATCTTTGATTTGAGTCGTATAAGTTTGTGCGCCATTAGCCACACTTCGAGCAATGCCCAAAGCCTCCCCGTAAATGCAACTTGGAACATCATTGGAATCGTATAAACTACCTGATTCGATGATTTGGTCAAGGTCAGAAAGCGAGCGAATAAGGTAAGATATATTGCCCATATCGGTGTCAAACATCCGATCATTGTTAAAGCCGATGTGAATGGCGGGTGGATTTTGTGGAAGATTTTCTAGGAAGTTGGGAAACTCTGTTTGAAGATAACGACCCATCCACCCATAATTCAAAGGAGCACCTATTCCATCACTCGCAGAAGACCAATTGCGTTCGCCATCAAAATGAGAAGCCGATGGATTGGGATAACCTACCGCATGAACGACAGACATTTTTCCTTCATTCCACATGGCTTGCAAGTTGCTTTTTTCGGCATTGACCATAAAGTTGGGCAAAGAAAAGCCTTCCCCTAAATCGAATAATTCGTTTTGAGGTATAGCGATGGTCGGACGTTTATTTTGATAAATACCATATTCGCCCGAAGGAACGACCATATTCAAGCTATCATTCCCACCTCGCAATCGAATAATGATGAGTACTCGGTCATTTTCACTGCTGTTGAGTAAAGCCGTCATTGGAGAAGCAGCAAAAGTTTGAAGGGGGATTTTATTGAGTAGGAGAGAGGAAGCTCCCAAGGTACCTAATGTCGATAAAAAACTTCTTCGACTCCATAAATTATGGTCTTTTGAATGGGCTTTAGGATTTTTTAAAGTTTGACCTTTTCGTTGATTGATAGGATGATTGCACATGATTTTTTTTGTTTTATAACGGTGATATTATTGGTTTTGGGACGACGGGACGTTTTTTCAAAGGGACGACGGGATGTTTCTGTTCAGATTTTTGATTTTATACCTAGATTAATTCGCATTATATACAGTAAGCGTCCCTTTACGTCCCCCTCTGCGTCCCTTTCGTCCCGAAAAAAATTAACACAACTGATATTCGGGCAAGCGAACGATATAAGTAAGTAACTCCTTCACTTGTTGGTGAGCGTCGAAGTAGTCCCAACTCCAATAACCTTCTTCAAAGACAGCCTGTGCTGTTCCAATAAATACTTGGGTCGCCACAGCGATTTGTTCGTCGGTGGGATGAACGATGAAATGATGCATGGTAATCGAGGCAATAACTGCTGGATCAACTGAACCACCAACCAAGTTTTCCATAAATGCAAGTATCTCACTGGTTTGATTGTAAGAAATGCGTCCTACCTGATATTCCAGTTTATTCCACCGATACAACATCTGACTAGGAGACAGCCAGGTATAATGCTCATCCCAACCTCCGACATTGGGGGGATTGAAGATATATTGACCATTTTGATTGCAGTCCCAAGCGCAGTTATCTATATAAGTATGCCGAATCCAAAACTCATTTTCAAATACATTGACTGTTGGACAGGAAATAGGATCACCTACGGATATACTGATACCAGGAGAACAGTAGGTATCAGGGAGACAATCATCATTTCCCAACTGGGGTTGAGTGAGTAAGGGACCTGGTGTATCCCAAGGATATTCTAATAAGGAGGTATCACTCTCTACAAAGAAACTAGAGAAAAACTCGGCAGGACTTTTGACTCTGCTTCCCAAAAAACAGTCTTCAAAAAAGTGTTCACTTTTGAGTAATAAACGGACGACAGGAGCAATTTCAAATTGTGTAGAAGGGTCTAAAAAGATGGTTTTCATCGCTTCAATAATACCATTGTCTATTTCTGTATAATGAACCAACCATTTATAAATTTTAGTACAAATAAATTCAGCAATTTCATTGGGTTTTTGTTCAAAAAGATTATCGACTATCCAGTCTACATCATTGATCCCGTTATTGGGAGGTGAGCTTTGACCAAAGACCGTTTTGATGCCATCGTCATGATTTTCAGGTGAGAATAAAGGAGGCAGCCACCAAGCATAAACCCAATGTCCAGGTATAAGATAGTAGCGTTCTACTGCCCAACCCGATAAAGCTCTTGCCGTCTCACTGATGTCATTGATCGGTCCAGCCGTATCATCATCTGTATAATTACCAGGTCCTAAAGTGAATAACTCGTAAAATTCCCTTGCAAAGTTTTCGTTGGGAATATCGTCTGGATTGCTTACCTTATTGACTTGTCCATCTAAGTAAAATAACATGGCTTCGTTGGTAATGATCGCCCGACAAAAGTCTTTAAAATTGCCAACGGCGTGTTCTAAAAGGGTACGATAATAGCGGTATAGAAAATGAGTGCCACCATATTTAGTATGTTCGGTAACAAAATGATTGTGCCAAAATAAAGCCATTTTATGACGCAATCCATTCTCTGCATCTGCAATATTTTTGAGCCATCCTGCGGAGGTATATTGACGGGTATGATTGGTGAGTTGTCCATTATAATGGCATGTATTAGCCGTCATGTAGGTATCATAATCCCAACCCAACCAGTCTGGTAAAGGAGGCAATGGAAGGTTGATGGCATTGTCTACGATTTGATCGACCAATGCTTCAGGAGTCATAGCTAAGGCATTTTCGATCCGTTGAGAGGTTGCGCCAAATCCCACTCTTCGGTATAAATGCTGCACTCTTTTTTTATTCCAAGGCTTGGTAAGGGTTGGCACATAAGGTGCGCTATTTCCTGTTGTACAACAATTGGGCATAATCTATTTTTTAGTGTTATTTAGAATTTTATATTATTGAGCAATTTGACCATTCGGTAGGCAATGGCAATACGTTCGGTTTCTAAATCGTTGTATTCGATAAACATACTTTGGTCTTGCAAACTAAAAATGGCTTCTGACAAATACTCATAATAGCCATTAGAAGACACAAAGTATTTTTGTTTTTTGATTTTTTGGACCAGCCATTTTTCGCTTTCTTGCCCAAATGCATTTAGAGTCAAATGGGTTTTGTCGAAATAAAAAGTGCCATAGGTGGCTTCTTCCTGTCCTTCTTCCTCCCACTTGAATAAACCGTTGTTGGATAAAATGAGTTGGATGGATTCTGTTTGCCAAACACCTGTTATGGAAGGCAAATGGCGTTTGTACTTGGTCGGATGCAAGGACAATAAATGTTCGATTTGTTTGAGAAATGACATAGTAGTTTTATTGAGTTGGGGAAGATTTGTTATGGTGATCTTTGTTCTGGGACGAAGGGACGTTTTTGTTTTTAGGTCGATGGTTATTCAGTCCATAGTCGATAGTTTTTGGGTGATAGGTGACGGGTGAC
>JAHDBB010000250.1 GCA_020630635.1 Chitinophagales bacterium | reverse complement strand
CCCTTTCACCTTAATCAAAATTACCCAGCCCAATCCTTATGAATAACAAAACGACCTTTCATAAAATCATCTATGCCTTTTTCATTGGATGTATTCTTTTCTTATTGAATACAGAAAAAAGTACAGCGAATCACTTAGTGGGAGGAGAATTGACCTATGAATGTCTGGGAGGTAATGAATATAGAGTCAATTTGCTAATCTACCGTGATTGTTATAGCAATGGTGCGCCTTTTGATGATCCCGCAGCCATTTATCTTAGAAATTCTAATGGAGACTATTTACAATATAACGGCTTTTATCGTATTCCCCTCAGTTTGACTCCTTCCGACTCTTTGAGAATCCCAGTCAATGATGAAGATATTTGTTCTGACAATATACCAGACGTTTGTGTTTCTAGAGCCAATTATAGCCGAGTTTTAACCCTTTCACCTTTGGCTGGAGGCTATGAAGTTGTCTATCAAAGATGCTGCCGAAATACAACGATTCAAAATATTATTTTTCCAGGTGAAACAGGTTCTACTTATTCCATTACGATTCCTCATGAAACCAGTAATTGTAGCAATAGTTCACCCGTCTTCAATAATTTCCCGCCCATTGTTATTTGTAACAATTATCCCATCTTTTTTGATCATTCAGCTACTGACTCAGACGGAGACTCTTTGAGCTATGAACTCTGCTTACCCTTTGATGGTGCAACAGCCAATGCACCAGGAAATCCTATTTACGATGTTGGAGGAAATTATATCGCTCCCCTTTTTGACTTTAGCATTACGGGAGATGATGTTGACAATATTCCCAATCCTATTGGTTTTATCAATTGGCAAGCAGGATATAGTACCAATGATCCTTTGGGCAATCCTACTGATCCACTTACCATCAATCCTGTAACAGGTCTATTGTCAGGCACACCCATTATTCCAGGTCAATATGTGGTAGGAATCTGTGTCAAAGAATATCGAAGTGGGGTGTTATTAAGTACGAATAAGAGAGACTTCCAATTTAATGTAACGACCTGTGACATCATTAAAGCAATTCCTGGAGGAGATGTGATAGAGATCGGAATAGGAATAGGAGGAGAAGTAATTTTTGAGGTGATTAATTGTGATGATGCCATTGTTAATTTTAATAACGAAAGTATTGGCGCAACAGAATATGAATGGGATTTTGGAGATGGAAGCCCCATTTCGACAGAAGCAAACCCTATGCATATTTATGCGGATAGTGGTACTTATAACCTCACATTGATTGCAAGCAATGGATCTACTTGTATAGATACGGCTACTGTAATTATCAAAAATTATCCAATCTTTCAAACCGATTTTGTTGCAGAGACCAATAAATGTCAAGAACTCCCTTTTCAATTTAATGATCAGACTTTTTCTACCTATGGAACCATAGATTCTTGGTATTGGGATTTTGGGGATGGTTCAGCAGTAGGACCAGGTTCGGGTACGATCACCACAGATGTCAATACATCAGGTAATTTTATGATGCCCAGTCATTACTATCAAGATTATGGACCACATACAGTCACTTTAGTTTCGACCAATGACAAAGGATGCCGAGATACCATGCAATACGACATTGACGTATGGAAACAACCCGAACCTACCATCAACTTTGATTTTCTTTGTATAGATGTACCAGTTAATTTTACAGGAGAAGGAGCTTCAGAAGACAACATTGCTTCTTGGCAATGGGATTTTGAAGGCAATCCAGCCATAGGTCCCAATGTCAGTCAGTTTTATAATACACCAGGAGATTACAATGCCCAACTATTAGTAGAGAGTACTCAAGGATGTAAAGATTCTGTAGAGCTAGATTTTACGATTTATCCAGAAACCTTTGCAGATGCAGGATTAGATACCAGCATGTGTCTTTTGACAAGTGTACAATTGGATGCTTCTAATTCAACAGGAGGGGCAGGAGTATCAGGAAATACCTATACTTGGAAACCTGCCGAATATGTAGAAAATGATAGTGTTTTTAACCCCAATGTTATTCCTCCAATAGATCAAGTTTTTACCGTTTTTGTAGCCGATCCAAACGGCTGTACAGATTCCGCTTCCGTTTTTGTGGATGTCCTACCTTTACCCGCCATAGAAGCAGGAAACGACATCATTCTTTGCATCAAAGATAGCGTACAATTGAATGGTTTTATCCCTGCTGATGTAACCAATTTTTATTGGGAACCCTCCATAGACTTAACGGATGCCAATATTGCCAATCCTATTGCTTTTCCCCAAGATACCATTGCTTATAGTTTATACGCTATTGATGTCAATAATTGTGAAAAACGAGATACTGTTCAAGTCAATGTTATTCCAGAAGTCAATGCTATGGCGACAAGTCCACTAGACAGTATTTGTGAAGGAGACATGGTTCAGTTCTCGGCATCAGGTGGCATGATCTATAGATGGGTTCCCTCTAGTGACTTAGACGATGGCAGCATTCCCAATCCAGTAGCCAATCCAACGGAAGATACCGAGTTTTTAGTTGAAATCTCTAACCCTCCTTGTTTTGTAGACACCATTTTTATCAATCTTAAGGTCAATCCTTTACCTTTTGTGGAGGCAGGAGATGATGTAACCCTTAATGTTGGAGAAACGACTCAATTTAGTGGAATGGGAGAAGAGACTTATCAATGGACTCCACCTATTTATTTAGATAGTGCCACGATCTATAATCCCATAGCTCAACCCTTATTTACGACAGTTTATACCTTGACAACTCAATCAGATAAAGGTTGTATAGCCTCGGATTCTCTAACCGTCAATGTTACCAATATTTTTGATGTGATTATGCCCAATGCCTTTTCTCCAAATGGGGATGGGATTCATGATGATATTGGACTCAAAACATTGGGACTAGAAAGCTTGATTGATTTTTCTATTTTCAATCGTTGGGGACAAAAAATTTATCAAACCTCTAATTTAACCGACAGATGGGATGGTACATTCAAAGGAATTCCACAAGAAATAGGCGTATATATGTATTATGTCCGAGCCAATAAGTATATTGGCGGAATCTTTGAACATCAAGGACATATTACCCTAATTCGTTAAATGAAAAAACTAATTAATAGAAAATACCATTGGTGGCTATTGTTTCTATGTCTGATGATTGGTAGCCAAACAATAGCTCAATCTCCTATTCTACTCAAAGAACTTGGGCTAGAAGGAGTAGAATTGGAAGAAAAAATACTAGACTCTTTAACTATTGAACAAGAACGGGCAAAGTGGCAAAATTTACCCAACAACCACGATGATATTGTTCAAATAGTAGAGCCTGAAAAACCTATCTCTAATAGTCGTAATACTCGGAGTGATCATACGATACTTTTTTATTTATACTGTGCTTTATTGGCCTTTTATGGATATATCAACTGGCAATACGGGGGAGGTGTCAAAGCCATAAGGCGCTTTTTTATCAGTTTTCGTTTGTCCAGACAGTCTTTTGAAGAAGGCATTAGCGAAATGTTATTACCCCTTATTGCGTCTGTTGTCAATACTTCTATCCTTTTAGGAGTTTTTATCTACTATTTTTTCAAACATTTTGAAATATTTTCTCAATTAAATTATTGGCAATTATTGATACTTGCAATAGGGCTTACTTGTCTACTTTTGGTTATCAAATATTTGGTACAAATGCTGCTCTCTTATACCTTGCCAGAAACCGATACAATACAATTTTATGTTTATAATAAAATGTTGATTTATAGTGTTTTAGGAGTGGTTTTGTTGCCCCCTCTAATGTTGCTCTCTTTTTCTTCTATTATCCCTTCAATATATTGGTTATTAGCTGCATTAATTATCATTGCTGTTTTTGTGGTTATATTAGCATATAGAGGTATATTAGTTAGCCGAAAACTTATTCAGTTTTATCCTTTTCATTTTTTTCTGTATCTTTGCGCCCTTGAAATAGCTCCTGTTTTAGTATTATGGAGTATATACCAAACTCTATAAGGCTATCAATTCCATAGCCTTAGATTTATTACATCATAAATACAAAATGTATGGCGGTGAGTGCCAAATCTGAAAGAGAAATCAAAGTTGAGTCCATTTTAATTTCTCAACCTGAACCTACAAGTGGAAGAAGCCCTTACTACGATCTTGGTGACAAATACAACATCAAAGTAGATTTTAGGCAATTTATTCAAATTGAAGAAATTACTTCAAAAGAGTTTCGCAAAGAGCGTATAACCCCCACCGATTTTAGTGCAGTCATTTTTACAAGCAAGGTTGTGATTGAACATTTCTTTAAAATTAGTAAAGAGATGCGTTTTACAATGCCAGCAGATACCAAATATTTCTGTACATCTGAAGCCATTGCGCTTTATCTTCAAAAATTTATTGAATACCGAAAGAGAAAGGTCTTTTATCCAAAAGATAAAAAACACACCATCTTTTCCTTATTAGAAAAACATAAAAACAAGGAAAACTTTTTGTTTCCTTGTGCTTCTTATCCATTTGACGATGTTCGCAAAACAGACATCCCTGACTTCTTAAAAGAAAAGGAATTCAATTTTGCAGAAGTAGTGGTGTACAGAATCGTGTGTAGTGACTTATCTGATCTCAAAGATATTTACTACGACATCATCGTGTTTTTTGCTCCTTTAGGCATCAAATCTCTTTTTGAAAACTTTCCTGACTTCAAGCAAAACAAAACACGTATTGCTGCTTTAGGAAATGCTACTGCCAAAGCGGTTGGTGATCACAAATTAATTCTAGACATTGCAGCACCGGTACCAGGAATGCCTTCCATGACAGCAGCTATTGAGCAATATCTCAAAAAAGCCAACGATTTATAATACTAAACAACAAATGAAGAGGAATCAAAGACAAATAAAAGGTCTTTGAGTTCCTCTTTTTTTTAGGAGCGAAAGGTTGACCTTTCATCGCAATCAGAAAGTCCCGCTATCCGTTCTCATCACCGCAGCTAAGCTCTACCGCAAGTCTTTTCGACTTGTGGTGCCAAGCCAATGCGGTGATACCACTACTATCGGGGCTAGATCGCTACGGTCTCAACCTCTTTTAAATGAGCCTATTTAGAATCTAGTTTGCTTTAATCTATTTTTAAAAAAAACATACCTCTATCCATAATTTTTTGCCACAAAAATAAAAATTCGGATTAGAACAAAAAAAGTTGTATTTTGTCAGACAGTTTAAAGAAATTTTTCTATTCACACTCAATAACAAAGGCAAAAAGGGGTTATACTTAATAATGAAAGGAGGCTTCCAAATACTACTTGCTTTACTATTCTGTGCCATTACCCAAGTAGCTGCACAAAATACTCCTCATTTTAGTCAGTTTTTGTCGGCCCAATCTACTTTCAATCCTGCTTATAATGGTTCTCAAATGGGAGTAAACTTAGAAGGAATTGTGCGAGGGCAATGGTTGGGTATTGATGGCGCACCTCTAAGTCAAACTCTCTCTGTTCACACACCTGTCCCTCTTTTCAAAAGTGGTATTGGCTTACAAGTTCACAATGATCTTACAGGAGCATTAAGAAACTCTGGTCTTACAGTATCGTATGCTTATCAATTGCTCCAAACCAAACAATCATTACTGGCAATAGGCATTAGTGGAGGTGTCTTTCAACAATATTTGGATGGTACACAACTTGTCACACCACAGGGTTTATATGAAGATGAAGTAAACCATGAGGATGATTTGCTTTCCAATAATAGCACAACTACTATTGCGCCTAACTTAAATATAGGGGCTTATTTTCAAAATGAACAACTTGAAATCGGTTTAGTTGCTCAAAACATCATAGAACCTAGCTTTAAAAATGGCTTAGATGAACAGATCATCACTCAACAAAAAATGACCTTTAACGTATATGGAAGTTATACAATAGACATTGGAATGCGTTACTTATTGCGTCCTTTTGGGTCTCTTATTACAGATATGAATAATTATCAAACCAATATTGGCGTTATTGGTACTTACGATAATTTTTTATCTGTAGGAATTTCTTTTAGAGGATATAATAAAAATAGTGTTGATGCGTTAATTGGGATGTTAGCTTATCAGATTAGTCCAAAGTGGCAAATTGGATATGCTTACGATTTGACCCTGTCAGCTCTTAGAACAGCTACTAGTCAAACACACGAATTAACGATAAACTATCGTTTAATTGACAGTTTTTCATCTAAGTCAGGTAATATACTGTACAATCCAAGATTTTTATAACCCATTGATTTTATTCTATTTGTTTAAATTACAATTTTCCGTTAGTTTTACACGCCTTTAAAAAAGATGTAAGCACCATGTTCAAAATAAAATGCACAAGTAGATTAATATTGGCAGCCAGCCTCCTTGCTGGTGTTATCACATTACAAAGTTGCCAAAACAATGCTATGGACGGTCAATTGACTGGCGTAGAAAGAGAACAAGAATGGCAAGGCATCAATCCGTTTGGGATGTCTTATATCCCTTCTGGTACCTTTACAATGGGACAATCTGACCAAGATATTAATCATACACTCACTCAAAAAAATAAGAGTGTTTCGGTACAAGGGTTCTACATGGACAATACCGAAATTACCAATAGCGAATATCGCCAGTTTACTGATTGGGTAAGAGATTCGATTGCTCTAGTCAAACTTGACGCTTTCATTGAAGATGAAAACGGTAATAAAAAGTTAGATTGGACTTATCCTATTGATTGGGAACAAGGATCTGAAGATGCTCAAATGCTAGACGATATGTTTTATCAAGGAGATGATATGCTCTTTGGAAAACGAGAGATAGATCCAAGAAAACTACTTTACGATTATCAAAGATATAATCTAAGAGAAGCAGCAAAAAAATCTAATAGAGATCAACCTCGAAGTGCTTTTATCGAAACACGACAAATCAATATCCTACCTGATAAACTTTGTTGGGTGTCAGATTTTGCTTATTCTTACAATGAGCCTATGACACGTCAATATTTTGATCACCCTGCTTTCGATGATTATCCTGTTGTAGGAGTTACGTACCATCAAGCAGATGCTTTCTGCTCTTGGCGTACACAACTTTGGAATGGTGCCTCTGAAAATGCAGATGAAATGGAAAACTTCCGATTGCCAACAGAACAAGAATGGGAGTATGCTGCAAGAGGTGGTTTAGAAGGTGCGCCCTATCCTTGGGGAGGACCCTATATCCGAAACCGTCAAGGATGTTTGCTTGCTAACTTTAAGCCTGGTCGTGGTAACTATCCTGAAGATGGAGGATATTATACGGTAAAAGTGGGTTCTTATCATCCTAATGATTATGGGTTATATGATATGTCTGGAAATGTAGCTGAGTGGACTTCTACAGCCTATTATGAGGAAGGATATATGTTCAACCATGATATGAATGCTGAAATTAACTACTCTTATGGTCCTAACCCTGATATTGATGTTACTCAAACAAGAGTAGTAACTCGTGGAGGTTCTTGGAAGGATATAGGATACTACTTACAAACAGGAGCACGTCATTATGAGTATGCCGATACTTCAAAGTCTTACATCGGTTTCCGATGTGCTTTGACTTTCTTAGGACGTTCTATGTCTGACTTCAATAACTAATCGGCTGATACTCAAAATATTTCAACCTACAGAAACTAACTTCACACCTCATAACTATGGAGGTTTGTAAACCCTAAATTACTTAGGGTAATGGAATATCATTGATTTTAAAAATTTATTAACTTAATTTTAAAAGTAACAAAACTATGGCTTTTTACGAAGCGAATTGGTTCAAATATATCAAGAACCTCTGGATTGGAGTCGGAGCGGCATTCATCATTATTGGTGCATTATTCAAAATTCTTCACTGGCCTTATGCCAATGAAATTCTTACTTATGCCATGTGCTTTGAGGCAGCAATCTTCTTTATTCAAGGTATCTTGCCGCCTCCTAAAGACTATAAGTGGGAAAGAGTCTACCCTGACTTGATGAATCAAAGTATCAAAGTCAAAAGAGCTAAAAAAGGACTACCACAATCTGGAGGGGGATCATCTAAAATTAACAAATTAAATAGTGCTTTAGAAAATAGTGACTTGGATGATTCTGCTATCCAAAATTTGGGTACACACATCAGAACATTAGGTACAAACATTGGGAAATTAACGGATGTAACAGATACAGTTGCTGTTACAGAAGAATACTCTCGTAATGCCAAAGAAGCGGCTAAAGCGTTGGGCGATGTTAAAAATGCTTACTCTAATGCTGCATCAGTTGCTTTAGATCTTTCTTCTATTTCTGAAGGAACGAAAGCATATCACGAACAAGTTCAGATGATTACCAAAAACTTGGCGACACTCAATACAGTTTATGAGTTGGAGCTTCAAGATACCAATAATCACTTGAAAGCAATGAACAAATTCTATGGTAACTTGACAGAGGCTGTTAATAATTTGAATGACTCTGTGGAAGATGCTAAGAAATATAAAGACAATCTTGCTCATTTAAATAAAAACTTGACAAGGCTCAACAATGTCTATGGTAGCATGATTTCTGCTATGTCAGGAGCTGCCAAATAGTGTAAACCTCATTCAAAAACAAACCTAAAGAAGAGAAAGCCTTATGTCTATACCCAAGGAACCGCGCCAACAGATGATCAATATCATGTACTTGGTATTGATCGCAATGTTAGCCATGAACGTTTCAAACGAGATTGTAAATGCCTTTAGAGTAATGGATGATGGTATCAGAGAATCTGATGCTGCTATCCAAAATAAAATAGGGAGTACCATGAA
>JAHDBB010000249.1:3906-8754 GCA_020630635.1 Chitinophagales bacterium | reverse complement strand
CTATCGACTATCGACTATCGACTATCGACTATCGACTATCGACTATCGACTATTATCCTTTCTTAGATTGTTCAAACTGCTTGATAATCTCTTCAGGAGCACGACCCAAGTTTTGAAGCGAAAAGTTCACATCTTTAGCCAATTCATGTTTAGGATATTTATTCAAAAAGTTTTGATAAGCCTTTTTAGCCTCATCCAAGTTTTTCAAATCATTTTCGTAGCTAAAGCCCATCAAAAACAAACTATGTGGCGTTTTCTCAAAATTGGGGTAATTGCTATGAATATTTTGATACGTTTCTACTGCCTTTCGATACTGTTTGAGTGAACGATAGATTTCAGCAGATTTAAATAAATATTCAGGCGTTTTAGCGTCTTTGGGAAAGGCGGTAGTATATTGATTATAGGCTTCTACGACCTTTTTGGCCTTTTGAGCATTGAAACTAAAAGACTGTGTATTATACAAATCATTTTCAACCTTTGCAATTTCTTGAGTCAAACTAGTTTTATCAACTGACTTGACTACTTGAGTATTGGAAGGTTTTTCTTCTGATGCCTGATTATTGGCTTGTTGGCAAGCACTAAAAAGGATTAATAAAGCAATGAAGATATAAGAATATTTCATATTTTAATATCTTTTTATTTTCTGCAAAAGTAAATTTTTCTAAGGATTTTACATAAATTAAACCCGAAAGATAAAAGAATATTGAGAAAAATGGTTTTTTTTGTCTGAAAAAAGCGATACATATCGTTATATCTCAAAATATATGCCATTTATTCCTAGAATTTTGGTGATTTTTTTAAATCAGTCCAGTTATTAAAGGTTGTGTCCTCAACGAAATAGCTCCGAATAGATTAAATTCTAATTTTTTAATCTCTAAATTCTAAAACGGTTCAGTTTGAGAAGCGTTGTGTCCATTCAAAATAGCCCCGATAGTAGTGGTATCACCAAAGAGCTTGGCTTCATACCACAAGTCGAAAAGACTTGCGGTAGAGGATGGCTTGGTGATAAGAACGGATAGCGGGACTTTCTATGACGACGAAGCACTCAAACATTCGCTCCAAAAATTCTTTATCAAATTTAAATTCAACCCCAATGAAATATACACTCTTTTTGTCTATTCTACTAGCTTTAGGTTTTTGTACCCAGAATACCACCAAAGTGCTGCTTAATTTGCAGGAACATGCTGTATCTAATGCTGAAGTTGAAAAGTTGGTAAGTGCCAATAATTGTAAGGATAAAGAGAATTATCAAACCAGTCTGGACTATCCAGATCATACCCCGACACGTTATGTAAGGGTCAATTTTCACTTTATTGATAACAAGGCTGGAACGTCGAATTTTGATGAAGCCTTTGGAACCAAATTTGCCAAAAAACTGGTCAAGGAATGTAATGAGCGTCTTAGGAATAATAAACCTATGAAACTTCCTAAAAATCAAGATAATGTGGCATTGCCGATTAATGTGCAGTATGTCCTTACGGGGGAAGAAGGAAATCCTAAAGATGATGGGATTTATTTTCACAAGCATGATTCTTTAGCTTACTTTAATAAAAACCAAAAGAGTCGAGATTATTGGCTTTTTTCGCCTGCACAATATGACAATTTTGGTATTAGAAAGAAAGAAGTTATCAATGTCTTTATGTTAGAACATCATCCCGATAGTATTGCTTCTAAAACGTATAATCCTACTGCCAATGGTGTTGGAACCAGTAAATGGGCAAAAGTGGCTGGAGCCTATTATTATTATAGGAAACAGTTTAAAAAACATAATAATAATTTAGATGATATTGATTTGGGCGTATTTGTTGGACATACCAATCACGAGATTGGGCATAGTTTGGGATTGGCTCATACTTGGGCAACCAATGATGGTTGTGATGATACACCTAAAAATAATAATTGTTGGAATTATGTTGAGGGAAGTTCTCGTTGTAATTGGGGACAGTTGTCTAATAATGTGATGGATTATAATGCTTTTCAAAACGCTTATTCGCCTTGTCAAATCGGTAAGATACACTATAATATGTCTAAGCGGAGTGCAGCTCAACATAAAATGCTGAA
This sequence comes from Chitinophagales bacterium, assembly GCA_020630635.1. Classification (GTDB taxonomy): domain Bacteria; phylum Bacteroidota; class Bacteroidia; order Chitinophagales; family UBA2359; genus JAHDBB01. The sequence continues at coordinate 6,693 of JAHDBB010000249.1, read as the reverse complement.
ACGTACTTGGTGTCAGTTTGATCCTAAAAAAAGTATCAATATCAAAGATGATGTTGTATGGGGTTCGATGAAGGATTTAGAGGGAAATATTACGATTGAAAATGGGGCAAGTTTGACGATTCAATGTATGGTGTCGATGGCTCCAGGTAGTAAAATTATTGTTAAGCCGAGAGGTAAGTTGATTATTGATGGTGGTTTGTTGTATAATGATTGTGGTAAGGAATGGGAAGGTGTTGAGCAGTGGCGAAAGCGGAAGCATTTGGGTAAAATTGAGTTTTTGAATGATGGTAAAATCGCTAATGTGGCTAATATGTTGGAGGATATGAAGTCGAAAGGGGATCAGAGGCGGAGGAATTAGGAGAGACAAGGCGTAAGTCGAAAAGACTTCCTTGCATTTAGAACCACAAGTCAAAAAGACTTGCGGTAGAACGTGATATTGACAATTAACCTCTGTCATTGTAGAAAGCAAATCTCTGATTAAATTGTCTTTATGTGTGAAAGATATTTATTCTTAGATTTCAATATATTCTGATATTCCTTTTTGTGCTTTATCATTGAGCCATTGCCAATCCAATTTTAATTTCATTTTGCCTTGTTCGTTGAAGGAAATGGACGCTTGGGCTTTGCCTGCTTTTAATTCATCTTCTGTAGTGATGCATTGGTAGAGTAAGTCTAATCGGTCATCATTGATAACGCCTATTATTTTTCCGTATTTGATGGTGCCGCCAGAGTAGTCTGCGGTTACAATATTATCGTTTTGGTCGTATTTGAAAATGGTTTCGTTATTGACTGTTCCATTTTCGGAGTTTTCGACTAGTTTGAAGGTTTTTCCTTTGAAGTCTATGGTGTTGGTAGGAGTTTCAGACTCGAAGGTTGCGTTTTCGATCTTCTCTAAAACACAGGCTTTAAAATATTCTTTGTCTCGTTTGTCTTTGTATTTATACCACTTTTGGAGCATGTTTTCGTCTTCTTCTAAGACATACCTGAAATTTCTAAAAGGTCCTTTGCGTTTTAAAGCATTGGTGAGTTTTCGTTGTAATTGGGAATTGTTTACTTGGTCCTTGAAGTCTTCCATAATTCTGAAAGATTCTCTGGAGGACATGCCTTTAATAACGACGTAGTTTTTCCAGTTTTTTTGTACTTCGTCGTATTCTTCTTGCCAAAGTTCTGGCTCTACCATATAATCCTCTAAATCAGCGATAAGTTTGGTTTCTTCTGTATCAGTGTTGATGTATAGGAATATGTTCTCTTGAATTTGTTGGGAGAAATCGGAAATTTGTCTGGTGGTGAATTTCATAATTATAGAGTTTATTTTTTCTTGGTTACTTTGACGGGGGCATTGGGTGAAGTCGCTGGAATGTTGGGTTTGTCTTCTATGCCGACCAATTTGATGGTGTAGATGAGGTCTTCGCCTTCTTTGACAAAAGCTGGTAAACGACTTCCGTATAGTTTTTTGGCTGGAACTTTGAAGGTGGCGCTGTCGCCTGCTGCCATTTGTTCGATGCCTTCATTTAAAGCTCCTTTGAACAAGGTTTTGGAAAAGCGGAAAGTTAAAGGTTTGGCTCGTTTGAAGGAGGTGAAGATGACAGAATCTTGTTCTGTTGTATACTTCATGTGCATGGTTAGAAATTTGCCTACTTCTGCTTTAGGACCACTGCTGTTGGTGTGAATGATGTAGTCTAAATCTCCCAGTTTTTTTACTTTTTGTGGAGGCTTGTTGTTGGTGATAGCAGGTGCTTTTTCAGAAGGATTGTTTTCTCCTGAAGCGTTGGTTTTGGTGCTGCTGGTGTCACATGCTATGAAAAATAGTAAAAAGAAGATTGCCCAAACTTGTTTCATGCTAAAATATGTTTTTTGTTAAAAAATGCTCACTCTAAGGTATCAAAAAATACGCCAAAAGAAAAATATGGGTATAAAAAAAGCCCTTAGAACAGTTGTCTAAGAGCTAATTTTTCATTGTTACTTTGTTGTACGCTGTTTGAGGTTAAGATGTTTTCTTTTTGCTTTGATTGTTGTTGTTTTTTCAGTTACTATGGGTTGAGACCATTCAAAATAGCCCCGATAGAAGTGGTATTCGTGTAGAAGTTTGGCTTCCTAAAACGTTGGCTACACGAATAAGAACGGATAGCGGGACTTTCTGTGACGACGGAGTATTTAACTATTCGCTCCTAAAAGTTATCAATCGGATTAGCAATTTATACTGTGTATACTAATCCGATTGAAAGAGTAGATTTTTAACCTTGTTGTTCTGCTTGAGGAGGAACATTGTAGTAGAAACGTTCTTTGATAATTTTGCCGTCTTGCCAGTGCTGAACCGCTACTTCTTCTAATTTGTTACGATGACCATTTTGGAAAGTAATATCTGTCCAGCTTTCGACACAAGCGATCCCTGTTTCTTCGTTGGCAGTGATACAACCTACTCCACCTCCATGCATTTCTTTTACCATTCCTTGCCATTGTTTGATGGCTTCTCTTTGTGCTGCTTTGCCATTACGTACTTCACCATTGGCTTCTTGCACCACTACATCATCATGGTAAAATTGTTCAAAAGCTTCAGCTACTTGACCTTGACCAATCATTTGATACAATTTGCTAGCATTTTCTAAACAACTCATAGAATTAGTGTTTTGTGGAATGTTTGAGACATCCCAAGTGATTTAATGCCGCAAGGTAATCATTTTAAATGAGTTTTTTGTTGAGCAAAATGTTAAAAAAACGTGAATAAAGTTCACTTTTATATAAAAATCCCATTTTTGATGATAAAAAATATTTTAAATGTATTTAATG
>JAHDBB010000249.1:0-3806 GCA_020630635.1 Chitinophagales bacterium | reverse complement strand
TTTTATATAAAAATCCCATTTTTGATGATAAAAAATATTTTAAATGTATTTAATGTATGTGCTGACAATCAAAAACAATCTCTCTTTGACCATTACCTAATGAATACTTTTTTTGATCTTCTTGACTGAAATGATTGCGATAATCTATCCGATGGACTTTGACATGAGACCGTTGTAAGCGATTGGTAAAATCCTGTCCATGTAGGCGAAGTAAATCGTGTTCGCCATAGAGTTGAAGCCGTCCTTCATCTGATGTAACGGTTTGGTCTTCTATTGTTTTTTCTTGATCGCTCAATAAGGTCATTATGATGGCTCTTCCATTGATTTTGAGTACTCGATAAACTTCATCAATTGCCTTTTTTTCGTCTGGAACATGTCCCAATACATGAGCGCAAATAATAAGGTCAAAGTGTTTGTCTGGAAATGGAATGTCCATAATATCTACTTTGTTGGAAGCTAGTGCAGGGTTGATGTCACAGTCAATGTAGTCGATGTTTAGAGGCTTTAATCTATCAAAAAGACATTTTTCAGGAGCAAAATGTAGGACTTTGAGATTTTCTTTGAAAAGAGCTGTTTCATTTTGTAAATAGTACATCAACAATCGGGTTCTTTCTAATGAGCCACATTGGGGACAAACCGCATGAGGACGTTCAATCAAAGTATTGCCTTTGGATAAAAACTTTCTAAAAGATTGATCGCAAAAAATACAGTAAAAATTAGAACCATAATAAAAGGGGGCAACGGCTTTTAGGAAACCTTGTCTTAACACAATTCTTTGCTTTTCACTTACCACTTGTTTGTATATCGCCTTTATCATCTTCTAACTAGTTGATGTTTATTAAATCGTTTTCGTAAAAGATAGTATAAGTATTCTGTCTTAACAATTTTTTCTGCTGAATCTAAACTTTTTTCCATCGGAATACGGTGTAAATGGATACGAGTAGTGTCCTCTTTTAGTCCTGAAATTCCAAAGGATAAATCTCCTTCAAAATCAATCAAAAACCAATCGAAAAATTCCCATGATACGTCTTCGTCACTAAAGGGAAAAGAAAAGTATCGTTCATGAATGGATAGTTTTTTCTTTATAAAGTCAAACGATTCTACAATTTGTCTTTGTTGTGCTGCTAAATCCAAATGTTTGAACCAATGATGATTGGTACCATGTGAGCCAATAGTGATATTGTGATTCATCAATTCCTTGATCTGTTCTAAAGATAAATAAGGTTTTTGGGCTTTTAGGTAGGTTTTTGTATTGACTCCAACCACTTGGCAGGCTTTATCAATATAGTCCATCTCTTTGTGTGACAAAAGATACAAATAATCAATCAAATCTTTTTTTCGTTGAAATGGAATAAATAGAGGATTTTCCGTTTTTTTGATTTGATAAATGGATTCATTCCATCCATTTAAAGTATCAACAATCAAACTTACTTTGTAACGATAAAACAAGTCTTGGTTATCGACAAAATCGGTATTGATAAAAACGGTGGCAGGAATTTTTCTTTTTTGTAAAATAGGTAAAACTTCGTCATAGATTTCTCTTAATCCATCGTCAAAGGTTAGGTGAAAGACGGGTTGGTCAATGGGTTTTTCTTGTTGAATAATATCGTGAAGTTCTTGTATGGAAATGGGTTGGTAATGTTGACAAAAAAAGTCGAGGTCTTGTTCAAAGGTTTGGGGATTTCTGACCATATACATTTGATCGTCAATGTGTGGTAGTTTTTTTGAACTGATGGTGTGGTAGAAAGGAAGTAGAATCTTTTTTTGTGTTTGTTGGATGAGGTAGGAGAGGGAGACGCTTTTTTGTAGGAGACCTAAAGAGGGTAGGAGGAGTTTTTTCATGATTGGAAAAAATCTTGAATGGTTTCTTGACGAGTAATAAAATCAATGATATTGTCTTGATTGTGTAGGGTTAAGAGATAAGTATAAGCCATATCCAACAAATGTTCTTTTCGATATTTGGCTTGCTCTTTTGTTCTTTCCAAAAAGATTTTCTCAAAAACTTGGAAGATATATTTACCTCGTAATAAAGAAGCATAGTTCTCTAAAATATTTTGAAATAGTTCCTCTTCTTCGGCTAAAACATTGTATTGTTCTAAAAATTCTGGAGTAAATTCAGTCTCCATTTTCTTCATACATTTTTCATTCAACAGCTTTACTTTTTCAAAATCACAATTATAATTTTTATGTTTCAAATACTCTTGAACTTGATAAGCATACCAAGAGATAATAGTTTTTAATAAAGCTTCTTTTTTAGCTTTTTCAGTGGATGATAATAAGGACAGAAAATAAATTTTACCATCTTTATATAATTCATTTTCTAAGCTATAACCATCTGTTACAATCAAATCATTTTTGCCTTTGTATTCATTGGGAATATCTGAAAAGACCCATAAATCCGCATCACAAATAAACAAATAATCTCGTCTTAATTCGGCTTTATCATCATAGACTTTCAATAGCGTATTTCGACCACCACAAGGATAAAACTGTATCATTGAATCCTCAAATTTTTCCTCCATTTTGCGATAAATCAACAGATCATCTTTTCCTTCAATTAATACAAAGTTTAAGCTACTGTGATTTAGCTCACTTTTGATTTCTTCGGGAGTCAGCCCTCTACTCACTTTTACCTCCCTTATTTGGATCAATAATAATTTCTTTGTCAGGATACCTTGAATAAATCATAGGGGAATGAGTTGTCACAATAAATTGATTGGTCGTGTTTTGTTCTTGTAAAAGACTAAATAATTGTCGTTGCCAATCGGCATGAAGGCTGATTTCTGGTTCGTCTATGAAAAAAACGGTATTATCAAAAGCAAAATTATACGCTAGAAAACTCAACATCTGTTTTTCGCCAGAAGATAAACGATTGGAGTCAATGACTTTTCCGATATTTCCTATTTTGAGTTTTTCAGTAAGATTGACAGATTTGTCAGCAAAAAGTCTTTCTAATGTTTGAGTGAGAACCGTCCAAGGGCGAAGGATTTCTTGTTTTTTAACTTCGCTTTCTTCGACTACTTTTTTAATATCATCAAGTGCCTTTTTTTCTTGGTTTACGACAGTATTAGCAAGTTCTAAAATTTGTTTTGATTTTTCTTCATCTAAATCATTTAATTTGTTAGCAATTTCTGCATATTTGCTATTTAAAACGTTGGTGATGTCAGTAGTGGAAATAGAAGTTATGAAATGGTGTTGTATATTAGTTTCTGCTTCTATTATATTGAGTTTTAATGCTATAGCATTCAAGCCTTTTTTTAAAGTAGTGTTTTTGTCTGTTTGAAAGCCTCCTTCAATTCTTCTGAAAGTTGGAAAAAATAGAGATGTAAAACCAGTTGTAAATCTATATTTATTCATATTTTCCAATGCTATATTGTTTAGATTTATTTCAGTAGGTAATTCATTGTTTTTTAAATTTAAAGATATTTCCTTTTTTTCAGAATCTAAACTATATTGGTTGTAACCTTGGTTGTCCTCAACCTTTATGTAATCAAACACTATTTCCTCAAAAAGTTCTTTGATATTCGCACTTACCACTGCCCAAATCAGCTTCAACAAAGTCGTCTTACCACACCCATTCCGACCCGTCAAGATATTCAAATCAGGATTAAACTCTAAGTCAAAATCATACTTACCAAACAACTTTTTAACAACCACCCGTTTTATCATAATAGCTTTATTTTTAAAATTCGATTTTGAAACAATGAAGTATGATTCCAATGGATTTCTAAATATGTTGGATTCAAATTTTAAAAAATTGGCTCTTAGTTAAGTTAGCTTTTTCCAGCTAAAAAGCCGTTAAGAAG
>JAHDBB010000248.1:6906-8793 GCA_020630635.1 Chitinophagales bacterium | reverse complement strand
ATTTAGGACAGATTGTTTTGTTGAAGAAATTGATGGGTAGTCGATAGTCGATAGTTACATACGAATTTTTCTGGTTTGGTAGTCAGAATTACACTAAACAAATTTAATCAAAGACAAATAGTTTTACTCAATTCTTTAGGACGGGTAGTTTTACTCAATTCTTTAGGATTGAGATACACAAGAACCTTACTGGCACTAAGAAATACATTCCACAACCAACTAGACCCGATAGTAGTGGTATTCGTGTTTGAAGCGTTGGCTTAGAAAAACGTTGGCGACACGAATAAGAACGGATAGCGGGGAGACCCGTCACGACGAAGCTACTTTCGTTCTCTCCTAAAATCAATAACCTAAAAAAACAAAATTTAAATATGAAACTTTTTAAAACGCTATCTATTGGTTTGCTATTAGCGTTTATAGTAGCTCCAAATACCACCTTTGCACAAAAGCAAGATGATAACTTGAAGAAAACGCAGAAGACAGCTACTAAGTTGGATCCTCAAAATACAAAACTGGATAAAAAAACTTTGGAAAGAATCAAACAGCGGAAAGAGGCCGAGAAAGCAAAGACAGAAAAGGATAAACGCATTACACCAGACTGGGCAAAAAGTGCCAACATTTATGAGGTCAATGTACGGCAATATACACCCGAAGGAACCTTTGCAGCCTTTGGAGAACACTTGCCTCGACTCAAAGAAATGGGCGTAGATATTATTTGGTTGATGCCGATTCATCCCATTAGTAAGAAAAAACGCAAAGGTAGTTTGGGCAGTTATTATGCAGTAGCAGACTATAAAGGAATTAACCCAGAATTTGGAAATGAAAAAGATTTGAGAAAGTTGATTAAGCAAGTACATCAAGCCGATATGAAAATTATCATCGACTGGGTAGCGAATCATACAGGATGGGATAATGCCATGATTAAGGAACATAAGGACTGGTACACCAAAGATAAAAAAGGAAAGATGCAGCCGCCTGTTGAAGATTGGTCAGATGTCGCTGACCTTGATTTTGAAAAGAAAGAATTGCAAAAATATATGATTGATGCTATGAGTTATTGGGTCAAAGAATTTGCTATTGATGGCTTTCGTTGTGATGTAGCGGGAATGGTTCCTACCGAATTTTGGAATAATGCTCGACAAAGTTTAGACAAAATCAAACCTGTCTTTATGCTTGCTGAAGCCGAAGAACCAGCCTTACACCAAAGGGCTTTTGATATGTCCTATGCTTGGGAGTTTCACCACCTAATGAATGCCATCGCTAAAGGAGAAAAAAGCACAAGAGATTTAGATGACTATTTTTTGAGAGCAAGTAAAGACTACGATAAAAATGATTATCGCATGAATTTCACGACCAATCATGATGAAAATTCCTGGAATGGAACAACGGCTGAACGAATGGGCGATGCACATAAAGCCTTTGCTGTTTTATCATTTACAGCTCCAGGTATGCCCCTCATTTACAGCGGTCAAGAAACTGGATTGGATAAACGCTTGCGCTTTTTTGACAAGGATACAATTGAGTGGAAACAAGATCATGAAATGATGAAATTCTATACACAACTTTTGCGTTTAAAACGGATCAACCCTGCCCTTTGGAATGGAGAACATGGAGGCAATATGGCCAGAATCAAAACAGGTAATCCTAATGTTTATGCCTTTGTCCGTAAAAAAGATGTCGAAGGTCGCACCAATCATGTCATGGTTGTTCTCAATTTGAGTAAAGAAAAACAATCAATCAATATGCCTAGTGCCAAAAGATTTGGACAAGGTTTTTATAATGGCTTAACGCTGGATAAAAAGGTGATTAGAACGGATGCCATGACGCTGGAGCCTTGGGGCTATCAAGTGTTGATTAAATAGTTTTTAGAATTGTGACGAAGGGACG
>JAHDBB010000248.1:0-6806 GCA_020630635.1 Chitinophagales bacterium | reverse complement strand
GACGAAGGGACGTTAGAGTGGAAACGTCCCTTCGTCCCCAACCAAGTTCTGAACCGAAAACGTCCCTTCGTCCCAACATGTAAAAAACGAACAGTTTATTTAAAATCAAACCCCTCCGCATCTTCCCAAAAAGCAAATCGTTTACGATATTGATAAAGATCTTCTTTTTTAAAGGTTGAGGTCAAAATGCACGACTTTTGAGAAGCCGTCTCTAAGACTTCCCCTTTAAAATCTATGATGGCACTGTCTCCCGAATACTCCAAAGCGTTGCCATCTCTTCCCACTCGATTCACGCCCACTACATAAGCAAGATTTTCAATGGCTCTTGCTTTCAACAATTGCGACCAATGGTACGAACGCACTTGGGGCCAACTTGCCACATACAACAAAATATCGTACTCATTATTATTAGGAAAGGTAAAATTGCGACTCCACAAAGGAAAACGCAAGTCATAACAAATCAAGGGACAAATACTCCAACCTTTACATAACATCAATGTGCGTTTATTCCCTGCCGTATAAGCATGATGTTCTTTGGCGTAGGTAAATAAGTAGCGTTTATCGTAATGGCGTAATGCTCCAAAAGGCGTTGCCCAAATCAGTCGGTTATAGAATTTTTCATTTTCTTTAATGATGATACTGCCTGTCACTGTACATTTTTTCTCACTTGCCAAAGCAAGCATCCACTTCATTGTACGTCCGTACATTGGCTCGGCTAAAGCGGCTGCATTCATTGTAAAACCCGTTGTAAACATTTCGGGCAATACAATCAAATCCGAAGTATTGTCTTGGAGTAAGTCGCTTAAATATTCCAAGTTGGCTTCGGCATTTTCCCAGACAGGAGCGTATTGTACAAGGCTAATCGTTAAATCTTGCATAGTTTTTCAGCAGCTTTTTGCAAGGTTTCGTCTGTCTTGGCAAAACAAAACCGCAGCATTTTTTCATCATTAGGTTGGGCATAAAAAACAGAAATGGGAATGCTTGCTACGCCATGTTCTATCGTCAATCGCCTTGCAAATTCAACATCTGACTCCTCCGAAATGTTTTGGTAATTCATCAATTGAAAATACGTCCCTTGTGTGGGAGTAAAGGTAAAACGACTTTCTTTCATCAAAGACAAAAAGTAATCTCGTTTCTTTTGATAAAAAGGCGCAACCTCTAAGTAGTTGGATTCATTTTGATAAAAGTCAGTGAGCGCATGTTGGACGGGCGTATTGACAGAAAAGACATTGTACTCATGGACTTTATAAATTTCTTTCATCAGATAGTCAGGAGCAACCACATAGCCTGTTTTCCAGCCTGTATTGTGCAGCACTTTCCCAAAAGAATAGGTACAAACGCAACGCTCGAATAAGTCGCTTCCCAATAAGCTCAAATGCTTTTTCTCATCCAACACAATGTGTTCATAAACTTCATCACTCAAGACCAAAATATCGGTTCCTTTGGTAATCGCTTTAAGTTCCTCCATATCCTTTTCATCAATAATTGTTCCACAAGGATTGTGTGGAGTATTGAGGATAATCATACGAGTTTTTGACGAAATCCGACTTTTTACTTCTTCCCAACGAATTTTATAATCGGGTCCTTTGAGTTGAACACCTATAGGCACACCACCACATACTTGGATACTCGGCACATAACTATCATACGCTGGCTCAAAAATAATGACTTCTTCTTCTTGTCGAACCAAGGCAACAATGGCTGAAAATATGGCTTGTGTTGCGCCTGCCGTTATCGTGATTTCTTGGTTGGGATTAACTTTCCGACCATATAAACGCATAATCTTATCCGCCAAAATTTCTCGCAAGGCAGGCAATCCTTTGGCGGGTGAATATTGGTTGTATCCTTGTCGCATATATCGGCTGACCGACTCTATTAATTCTTGGGAGATGGGGAAGTTGGGAAAGCCTTGTGATAGGTTGATGGCCTCATGTTGTCGTGCCAATCCTGACATGACGGAGAAGATGGATTCCTGTGTTTTGGGAATCTTGGGCTGGAGCTTGATATGTGTACTGTTGGTCACCGTTGGGGAATTTGAGTTGAGTGTTTATTTTTATTTTTTGGAGAGAAGGGTTGTTACTCTTTCATCGTAATGGGTCTCCCCGCTATCCGCTACTATTGCAAGCATCCCAAAACTTTTTAGCCTTTCTTTTGCAATAACGCTACTATCGGGTCTAGGTGGTTGTGGATTGTACCTTTGCCATTTAGAAAAATTTGATAACTTCTAACTATTTTGTGCATGAAAGTTATCAAATTAACAGCCTCCATCTAAAGTGTTCGTTGTTCTTGCCCATTTTACAATCAAAGAAAAAATAGATCGCTTCAATCGGATTGCTACTCACGAAAAGAAGAGGCAATCCGATTGATGGAGAGAAAGGAGTTTGATGATCTAAATCAATCGGATTGCTGGTTTAATACTTGGTTAGCAATCCGATTGAAACGACTTAGCTTTTCTTTGGTTGCAATAAGACAACTGACAATATTAGGCAGACAGTCAAGATTCTGTTCATTCTTTAATTCTAAAAAAATTCTGGTTCAGACAATTGGCTGGCACTAAGAAGTACTTGCCTCAACGATCTAGACCCGATAGTAGTGGTATCGCCTTTATAGATTGGCTTCAGGTCACAAGTCGAAAAGACTTGCGAGAGAGGCAAGGCAAAGGCGATAAGAACGGATAGCGGGGAGACCTATCACGACGAAGCTCCTGACCTTTCTCTCCTAAAAATCAATATTAATTTAAACTAGAAAAATCAACAGGTACGACTCTTGAAATGCCTGTTTCTGCCATTGTTACGCCATAAATAATATCGACTCTCGACATGGTCATCTTTCTGTGGGTAATGACTATGAATTGTGATTTTTCGGAAAAACGACGTATAACATTATTGAATTTATCAACATTGGCATCGTCTAAAGGCGCATCTACCTCATCTAAGATACAGAAAGGCGCAGGTTTTAGCAAATATAAGCCAAAAATTAACGAAATGGCGGTCAAAGATTTTTCTCCCCCTGATAGTTGATTGATGGTCAAAGGGCGTTTTCCTTTGGGTTGTGCTAAAATCTGAATCTTGGATTCCAAAGGATCGTCAGGATCTGCTAAACGCAAATCACAAATGTCATCTGGTGAAAATAGCTCTTTGAATACTGTAATAAAATTCTCTCGAACTTGATTGAAGGCTTCCATAAATTGATCGGTAGCCGTGTCTTCGATTTCTTTGATGGTGTCTAAAAGTATCTTTTTCGCTTCTAACAAATCGTCTCGTTGTGTACAAATAAAGTCGTAGCGTTCCTTCATTTCATTGTACGCATCTACCGCAAAAGGATTGACTTCACCAAAGTTGTCGATTCGTTTTTTGAGCTTGGCAACCTTCTCCGATAAAGGTCCCAATTCTAAACCCAATGAAGCCTCTTTGCCCATCAATTCTTCCCACTCAATCCCAAACTCAATGGATAAACGCTCTTTGACAGAAACCATTTCCATTTGCATTTGGTTGTGCTGTTCACGCAATTGCGCCAGCAACTGATCGACTTGGGCTTGGCTTTGAATGCCTTCTCGTAAACCCAATTCGCCTTCTTCAATCGAACCACGCAATTGAAAATAAACTTTTTCGGTTTCGGTGTATTCGGCTTCTAGTGCTTCTTTCGTTTCGTACAAGGCTTTGAGGTCATCATCCGAATTGCTCAAATTGGACATAATGTCTTGTTCACCTTTATCCGACTCTTCCCAAAGTTGTTTGTTGGTCTCAATTCTTGTTTCTAATTCGGTGATCCGATTCTGTTTAAATTCTGCATTTTGTTGCAGGGTATTGACTGTATTTTGTTGACGATGGTATTCGATATTGAGTGCATTAAAGGCTTCGGAACTTTCGTTCATTTCTTGCTCTATATTTAAAAACCACTCTTTGAATTCATCTGTCTTTTGTGCTTGTTGTTCTTTGTCTTGTTGGAGTTGCCCTAGTTGTTTTTGATTTTCTTCTATCTCTAAGTCAATGTCTTTGATGCGTGTCTCTAAGCCTGTTGATTTCGTTGAAGACTCTTCAATAATAATTTCATAGTTTTGAATACGAGCATCGTAAGCAGCGATTTTATTGTCAAGTTTATTGATATTTTGTCGGGTGCTTTGGATCTCTTGTTGTTGAGTCGCTTGACGTAAATCGTCTAACTCTTCTCGATACATTTGTCCATTGCTTTGAAGAGACTCTAGCTTTTCATGAAGTGCTTTGATCTCTTCTTCTAAGTTTTCTAAGTTTTGGATTTGTCCCAATGTTTTCCCTTCATAAGCTCCGACAGAACCTCCTATGATCTCGCCTCCACGTCTGATAATTTCACCATTTTGTGAAAGGATCGTCGCTTTGGGATGTGCGGTTAAGTCCGTAGATTGCCAGTCAGAAGAAGCGATATAGACATTTTGCAAAAGGTAATTTCCTAATTTTTCAAACTTGTTTTTGACCTTTAAAACATCAACTGCTTTGACCAAATTAGGAAGAGCAGGTGTATCAAAGGTTTGTGCATTGATTTCGCTGGAAACGAGAAAACTTGCCTTTCCTTTTTCTGCCAATTTTAAAAGATCAATCGCTGCTAATGCTTGTTCTAAGTCTCTGACGACATAATGTTCTAAAGTCGCTTGTAGATAATTTTCGATGGCAACCTTGTAGTCTTCTTCACAGTTGATGATGTCGGCAACCATCAGTACATCTTCGGACCATCCTTCGATATTGTAAAGGTATTTGCTTGCTTCGGAATATCCTTCTAATTGATCCCGTAAACTTTTGATGAGTTGGTATTCGTTTTGCTTGGCATCTAACTCACGATTGCAGGAAAAGATGTCCTCTCGATTGTCCTCAATTAGCGATTCTTGTTCGGTGATTTTGGCAATTAAATCTTCTTCGTCTGAAAGTAATTGTTTGAGTTGTTGTTCGGCTTGTTGGTGTTCTTCGATGACTTTTTCCTTGTCTCTTTTGAATACTTGGAGTTCGTCTTCTCTGGATTGAAATTGGATTTTGTTGTTGCTAATTTCGCTTAAAAGATTCTCTTTTTGGCTGGTTTTGATGGCAACCTCTTTTTCCATCTTAAAGACTCCATGTTCTAAGTCCCGATATTCGTTTTCGAGATCTTGGAGTTCTGCTTTGTGTTGAGCAAACTTGTTTTTGATGTCGAAATTGCTGGCTTTGGCGACTTCTAAATCAGCTATCATGGTTGTTAACTTGCCCTCTTCATCTACTACCCTTCCTTGAAGATTTTTGATTTCTTCATGTAAACGCACAATGCTTTCTTCATCTTCTTTGAGTCGATTTTGTAGTTCGTTCTTTTTCTCTCTTAAAAACTTGACCTTTTCATTGAGTAGACCTTTTTTGTTTTCTTCAAAGCGTAAGTTGTCAATGTGTTCGGCAAGTTTATTTTTGGCTTCGTTGAGCGTTTGTTCTTGGGCGATAAGGTTTTCTTTGTTCAATGTTAGGTTGGATTCGGCATCCTCTAAAGCCGTTGACATTTCTTGTTTGCGATTTTCTTCTTGGATTCGTTGCTCTTCGATGCGGGTATAACGTTCTTTGTGATCTACCGTTTTCATCAACGCCAATTCTACACTCAATTCTCGGTATTCGTTTTTGACCTTGTTATAACGATTGGCTTTTTTGGCTTGTTTTTCTAAGGTTTTAAGGTTTCCTTCGATTTCCATGAGTAAATCCTCTACCCTTTCGATGTCTTGTTCAGTCAGGTTGAGCTTATTGAGGGTTTCTCTTTTACGAGTTTTATATTTGGAGATACCCGATGCTTGTTCAAACATACGACGACGGGTATTTTCTCTATCGTTGAGAATTTCGCTGACCATTCCTAACTCAATAATGGCGTAGGAGTTGCTGCTGATCCCTGTATCCATAAACAGCGTAGTGATGTCTTTGAGACGGCAAGGGACATTGTTTAAACGATATTCACTTTCGCCTGTACGGTATAAAATACGGGTAATGGTAACGGTTGAAAACTCGGTTGGCAGTAGATCTTTATCATTTTCTAATGTCAATTCTACTTGCGCTCTGTGGGCATTTTTACGATTTTTGGTTCCGTTGAAAATGAGGTTATCCATCTTGTCGGAACGTAAAGCACGGGTTTTTTGCTCTCCCAATACCCAACGAATGGCATCAATGACGTTGGATTTTCCGCAACCATTTGGACCGACGACTCCTGTAATATCTTTGTCAAATCGAATGACTGTTTTGTCAGCAAAGCTTTTGAAACCTTGAATGTTGATTGATTTTAGTCTCACTTTTTGTTGTTTCTGATATTTAGCTTAATATATGTTATCTATAATTCTTTTCTGAAAATGGGATGCGAATATAAGGAGTTTTTTTTTGAAATTCACATAGACATTTTGCTATTAAATGAATAAAAAAATATTCAAAATAATGAATTATCCATTATTTATTTTGTAAGGAGTGAGTCGATAGAACAACTACTCGATTCATTCTCAAATATTAATATTCTCCCAAAATCAATATTTGAAAATACTTCAATTAACAGCTATTATATAACGTCCAAAGTTGGTAGGCAGGATAAAAAATAGGATGGGTGTCAAAAGTAAGGAAAAAATATTAATTCTTGATTAAAAAGATGTTTTTTTCCAAATGTTTTGATGTCTTCTTTGTCTTGATACCAAGAAGCAAAAATCAAGGCTTGATGTTCAGTCTTAACGCTTTTTACTGCAACGTGAATTTGGAATTAAAACAGTGTTTTGTGAAAGGTGTTTTGCAAAACATTCTCTGTGTGTTTTGACTGTTCATTTCCTTGTCTTCGCCAGACGGGCCTTCATTTTT
>JAHDBB010000247.1 GCA_020630635.1 Chitinophagales bacterium | reverse complement strand
TAGAGATTTTTGTTTATAAATGATACACTGCATTCAGTAGTACGACTTTATGACAGTACCCTAGTATGACTTAATGACAGTCGACATTTAGTAACGATTAAAAAATAAGTCCAGCACTTTGGGAAAAGAGATTTTGATTCAAGACAAGGCGAAAAACGCAGCCATAGCAGGGCTACGGCGAGTATTTTTAACGCAGGATTGGATCAAAAGATCATTACCAAATGCGGAAGTTATTTTTTTCTCGTTACTTATCTTTTTATATCAAAGTAGCAATAACCAATGCTACAACGGACATCAACTTCAATAAGATATTCAAAGAAGGACCAGAAGTATCTTTGAATGGATCACCAACAGTATCCCCTACAACAGCCGCCTTATGAGCATCCGTTCCTTTCTTCAATTTCTCACCATTCACTGTTATTCCTTCCTCAATCATTTTCTTCGCATTATCCCAAGCACCACCTGCATTTGATTGGAAAAGAGCCATCAATACACCAGATACTGTTACACCAGCCAATAAACCACCCAACATCAAAGCGTTGGTTCCAGCAGGAATACCAGGAATAAACTTAGGTAAGAACCCAAATAACACAGGAACAATAACAGCTACTAATCCAGGTACAATCATCTCCTTAATAGACGCTTGTGTTGAAATCTCTACACACTTACCATATTCTGCTTTTCCATCGGCTGCCTCAAAAGTTGCTTGATCTGCTTTGCTCCACTCTTCAAATTCTTTACCCTCATTTGCATTCATCACATTCAATGCCTTTTTCAATTCAGGAATATCTCTAAACTGTCTTCTTACCTCTTCAATCATTGCCATCGCTGCACGACCTACCGCATCCATTGACATGGCAGAAAATAAGAAAGGCAACATCGCTCCTATAAACAAAGAAGCCATTACAAAAGGATTGGTTACATTGATACCACCCATAGAAGCGATAGTAGACTCAGGGTGTGTCAAATCGTAAGAAGTCATAAAGGCTGCAAAAAGTGCTAAGGCTGTTAAAGCCGCAGATCCAATCGCAAAACCTTTACCAATTGCTGCGGTTGTATTACCTACTGCATCTAATTTATCCGTTCTTTCTCTTACTTCTGGTGGAAGCTCACTCATTTCAGCAATACCCCCTGCATTATCCGAGATAGGACCATAAGCATCTACGGCTAGTTGGATACCTGTATTGGATAACATCCCAACTGCGGCAATCGCAATACCATACAATCCAGCAAAACTATAAGCCAAGATAATGGCTAAAGCAATAATAACGATAGGAATAGCAGTAGAACGCATCCCCACTCCTAAACCAGCAATGATGTTGGTGGCAGGACCTGTGAGTGATTGTTTTACAATAGAGGTTACTGGACCTGTTCCTGTTCCTGTATAGTATTCTGTGATTTTACCAATGGCTAAACCAGAAATCAAACCGACTAAGATAGAGATGAAAACTCCATTATTAGTAAAAGTTGTATCTCCAATTACCCAAGAAGCTGGTAGCATGGCTTTAATTACTACAAAGGTGATAACCAACATCAAGATAGCTGATAAAAGCTCACCTGTGTTTAGTGCTTTGTGAGGGTCTCCACCTTCTTTTACTTTTACAAAGAATGTACCAATGATTGAGGTGACAATTCCTAAGCCAGCTAATACCAAAGGAAGGAGAACAGCAGAAAGTCCACCAAATCCATCATTTGCAAATTCACCCAAGCTCATAAAAGCAGTTCCTAATACCATTGTACCGATAATTGAACCTACATAAGATTCAAATAAATCGGCTCCCATACCCGCAACGTCTCCTACATTATCCCCTACGTTATCGGCGATGGTTGCAGGATTCAAAGGGTGATCTTCAGGGATACCAGCCTCTACTTTACCCACCAAATCGGCTCCAACGTCTGCGGCTTTGGTATAGATACCCCCACCCACACGGGCAAATAAGGCGATAGAAGAAGCTCCAAAAGAGAAACCTGTCAATACTGTAATTACACGGCTTACATTGGCTGGCGTATCCAGACCAAACATATTACTATAAATCAAAAATAGTGTTCCTAAGCCTAATACGCCTAATCCAACAACGCCTAATCCCATCACAGAACCACCAGCAAAGGCAATTTCAAGGGCTTTTCCTAATCCATCTCTTGCGGCATTCGTAGTCCGTACATTGGCTTTGGTCGCTACACGCATACCTATAAAACCTGCCAATCCAGAACATAAGGCTCCTAAAATGAAAGATACAGCTATAAGTGGTGAGGAAGCAGTTCCTTGTGAGGCTCCACTGACACCTAATAAAATGGCGACAATGACGACAAATATCGCCAAAATACGATATTCTGCTTTGAGAAATGCCATTGCACCATCGGCAATATTATCGGCTATTTTCCCCATTTTTTCACTACCCACTTCTTGACGAGAAACCCAAGAGGACTTCCAGAAGGTGTAGAGAAGAGCAATGACTCCAAATACAGGGACTAAAAAGGTTATGGTTGATGCCATACTTTTACGTTTTAAATAAGGTTCTTAAATCTCATACGTAGAAACCAGCACAAGTTCGTTTTATTCATAATAGTTGGTTTCTACCTCTATTAATACAAAAATTCAGCCGACAAAGGTATCATTTATCCTCACTTTATCCAATTAAACAAATGTGTTTTTTAACATAATTCATTGTAAAATGTCAAAAATCGTCTTATTGAGAGGGTTTTGTAATTGTCAAGTGTTAAAAATTAAGGAAGATAAGCTGAATTAAGAGGATGAGACCGCAACGAGCTAGCCCCGAATGGCTTAAATTCTAATCTCAAAATCCTAAAGCGGTTCAGTCACTGTGGGGACAGACCGCAACGAGCTAGCCCCGATAGAAGTGGTATCGACAAACTGCGTAGGCAAAAGGGTTCGGGCAGCTTGGCGATAAGAACGGATAGCGGGACTTTCCTGTGCGACGAAGCTCCAAAACGTTCGCTCCTAATAACGATTCTTACAAATCACAATAAAATTTGTTGCCTTGCTCAATTACACTTACTTTTGTGAAAATCCTATAATTCAAAAATAAAACCTATGCAAGAAGTAATTACTGCCCAGTATTATATAGATTTGGAAGACCAACATGGCGCACATAATTATCATCCATTGCCTGTTGTATTGAGTAGGGGAGAAGGAGTATATGTGTGGGATGTCGAAGGGAAACGTTATTTTGATTTCTTGTCGGCTTATTCTGCTGTTAATCAGGGGCATTCACATCCTAAAATAGTTAAAGCATTGACCGATCAAGCGCAGGTTTTGGCATTGACTTCAAGAGCTTTTCATAATAATGTTTTGGGAGAATTTGAGAAGTATGCGACCTCTTTGTTTGGTTATGATAAGTTGTTGCCAATGAATACAGGGGCAGAAGGGGTGGAAACAGCTATTAAATTGTGTCGCAAATGGGCTTATACCGTGAAAGGTGTGGAAGAAAATAAAGCAGTAATTTTAGTGGCTTGTGGTAATTTTCATGGAAGAACGACCACTATTGTTTCTTTTTCTTGTGATCCTAGCAGTTATGGAGGTTTTGGACCCTATACACCTGGATTTAGAACCGTCGCTTATAATGATTTGAATGGCTTGGAAGAAGCCTTGAAAGACAAAAATGTGGCTGCTTTTATGGTAGAACCGATTCAAGGAGAAGCAGGTGTTTTTGTGCCAGATGATGGATACTTAAAAGGAGCTTATGAGCTGTGTAAGAAAAATAATGTGTTGTTTGTTGCCGATGAAATTCAAACTGGACTAGCTCGTACAGGTAAAATGCTTTGTTGTGATCATGAAGATGTCAGACCAGATGTTTTGATCTTAGGAAAAGCCCTTTCGGGTGGATTATACCCTGTTTCGGCTGTTTTGTGTGACGACGAGATTATGTTGTCGATCAAGCCAGGTGAACATGGCTCAACTTATGGCGGAAATCCTTTGGGTTGTCGAGTAGCGATTGCAGCATTGGAAGTGTTGGTTGAAGAAAAACTGGCAGAAAATGCGGAGCGATTGGGTAAAATATTGCGAGATGAGTTGAGAGCGATTGACACCGATTTGATTTCGTTGGTGAGAGGTAAGGGGCTGTTGAATGCTATCGTTATCAACCATAAAGACCCAAAAGCCGCTTGGAAACTTTGTCTGAAATTGCGTGATAATGGTTTGTTGGCTAAACCAACACATGGGGATAAAATCCGTTTTGCCCCGCCTTTGGTGATGACGGAAGAACAGTTGATGGAATGTGTGGAGATTATTAGAAAGACGATCGAGGAGTTTACGGTATAAGAATTTTACAATAACTAAGATAATATTTAACCCCGAATACAGGCAGTTTGCTTGTATTCGGGGTTTTCTTTTAATTGCTATTGTCTATAGATCGTTCATAAAATAGTTTTAATGTTTTGTGTTTTTTTATATGAAAATGTTGATTTTTTTAATTTTCTATATTAAATTTGCACCCTTGTATTTTAATAGCCTTATATGTAAAAGGCTATATAGATTAAATCTATATGTCATTTATTATGGCAAATTAAGATCCCCACCTTTTAGTAAATTTTATAATTCTAACAATTTAGTAATGAAATAACTTCCACATTTGGTAATGATCTTTTGACCCAATACATCATTGAGAATACTCGCTGTAGCCCTGCTATGCCGAAACGTCGCGCTGCCTCGTCTTGAATCAAAATCTCTTTTCCCTAATGTTGGACTTATTTTTTTTATTGTTACTTATTGAAGCCATATACAGACCCATTGTCTAAAATAACTTCTTCTCCTTCTTCTCCTTTTGCCCCTTGAGTTTGTTCCCTTCCACCATTAGAAATCCTTAACCTTTATTTTATCTAATTAATGGTATAACTTCAGGTATTTGTTATTCCTACTTAGTGAATCAACAAAAATAAGTTCTTCCAGGTGACATGAATATTTTCTGATTTTTGTCCAATATGTTGTCCCAGTTGTAAATATTTGGTGAACACATTATGTCGAAATATCGAACTACTCAAAAATCAAAAAATCTCTTGTCCTATTTTGGAATACTTTATTTCTGATACTTCACTTATGGAATACTTTGCTGTAGTCTACTGTGTAAAAAAACTACTTTTGATGAACAAATTACTTCTTCTTTTACTGACTATTCCCTTTCTCTTGCCCATTCAAGCACAAAACTCTACTAAAGGAAAATGGACAGGTCCATATGATATGGATGTAGTTCCTGTAGCTGCTGCTAATCTACCAGATGGTAGGATCATAACTTGGTCTGCCAAAGACAAATTAGCTTATGGTGGAGGTGGGGGGGCAACCTACACTTCTATATTTGACCCTAGTGATAATTCCTATACATCTGTACAGGTTTCCAATACCGATCATGATATGTTTTGCCCAGGAATTAATAATCTTCCTGATGGTAGAATCCTTTCAGCAGGTGGTTCTGGTAATAAGAGAACTAGTATCTATACACCTAATGAAAATATTTCTGATGAAAATAATAAATGGGAAATTGCAGCTAAAATGAATACACCTCGTGGTTATCAAGGCAATGTAACAACAAGTGAAGGTTGGGTCTTTACACTTGGTGGTTCTTGGTCTGGGGGGACTGGCAATAAAAATGCTGAAGTTTGGACAGAAGCAACTGGTTGGATTCCTTTTCCCAACATTACTTCATCTGCTACTGTTCTAGAAGGAGCAAATGATCCTCAAGGAGAGTATAGGGCAGATAACCATGGCTGGTTTTGGCCAGCACCCAATGGAAAGATTTTTCATGCAGGACCTTCTACTGAAATGCATTGGATTGACTTAAAAAATGGAGGGAGTGTCAAAGATGCTGGAACTCGTGACGATGATGCTTATGCTATGAATGGAACAACAGTAATGTATGATATAGGAAAGATCCTGAAAACAGGAGGTGCACCCAGTTATAGCAAAGATTCTTTAGCAACCAAATCAACCTATATCATTGATATTAGTAATCCCAATTCTGATGCGGTCAATGTAGAAAAAGTACAAGGAATGAATTATTCAAGAACTTTCCATAATTCAGTTGTATTACCCAATGGTGAAGTACTAGTCATTGGTGGAATGAAAAGAAGTAAAATTTTCTCTGATGATAATGCAAGATTACCTGCTGAAATCTGGAATCCTGACACCAAAACATGGAGGGTTGTAAAATCTATGACTATACCTCGTACTTATCATAGCACTGCTATATTGATGCCAAATGGCAAAGTTTTTGCTGGTGGTGGTGGACTTTGTAATGATTGTGATGTCAATCATCCAGATGCAGAGGTCTATTCGCCTCCTTATTTGTTCAAAGCAGATAATACTCTTGCTAATCGTCCTGTCATTAACAGTGCACCAGATAACGCCAACTATGGACAAAACATTACCGTTAATACCAATTCAGCAATCGACTATTTTTCTATGGTTCGTTTTAGTTCTGTAACACATAGCACTAACAATGAACAGAGATGGATACCTATCAATTCAGCAAAGACAGGCACCAATAAATACAGCTTGACCATGCCTAATAGAAATGTTGCACCTCCTGGTTACTATATGTTGTTTGCAATAAATAGCAATGGTACACCAAGTGTTGCTAAAGTCATTCTAGTTGGAAATGCACTTCCTTTGAATACAAATGCTGATAATAACCGCATCCAAGTAAATGGTACTTATACAATTAAAAATAAAAGTAATAATCAAAATCTTATATCTCCCAATTGGGATAATACCAATGCCTTAATGCATTCTTCTGCTAATATATACAATACCCACAAATGGGTTTTTAAACATATTGGAGATAATAAACACACTATTCAAAATGTAAAGAGTGGCAGATTCTTAAATGCCAATAATGGAGGCTGTAGCAATGGGGTGAATGTGGCTACAAGTGGTTCGGTCAATGCAGACAATGTTAGGTGGTATATAGAAAAAAATGGAAATAATTATTTCTTGATTCCTGCACACTGTCAATCTAAAGCACTGGATAAACAGAATGGTGATAGCAAAAGTGCTCATTTATGGAATAAAGATGCTGGAAATGGTAACCAACAGTGGGATTTACTTTCTATAACAGGGTCTAATAACACCATTAATACAAATAATCGTATCCAAATAAATGGGACTCTTACGATCAAAAATAAAAGTAATAATCAAAATCTTATATCTCCCAATTGGGATAATACCAATGCCTTAATGCATTCTTCTGCTAATATATACAATACCCACAAATGGGTTTTTAAACATATTGGAGATAATAAACACACTATTCAAAATGTAAAGAGTGGCAGATTCTTAAATGCCAATAATGGAGGCTGTAGCAATGGGGTGAATGTGGCTACAAGTGGTTCGGTCAATGCAGACAATGTTAGGTGGTATATAGAAAAAAATGGAAATAATTATTTCTTGATTCCTGCACACTGTCAATCTAAAGCACTGGATAAACAGAATGGTGATAGCAAAAGTGCTCATTTATGGAATAAAGATGCTGGAAATGGTAACCAACAGTGGGATTTACTACCTTTAAATGGAGCAAGACTAGACAATTTTACTAGTTCTGAATATAGTGTATTTCCTAATCCCGTAAATAATATGCTCAATATTCAAATCCCAATTTACTTAACAGAGAGAGAAGATATGGAGCTTTTTGTTACTATTTATAATTCTAATGGAATGTTAGTATTCGATCAAAAAGTAACAACTAAAACGGTTTTGAATATTGATGTTAAACAACTTACATCAAAACAGATGTATTTTGTTAAACTTCATGCAAGCTATCATCTTGACAACGATAAAATAAGTTTTCCTGTACTTTATACTGATAAATTTATAAAACAATAAATATGCTAAACCCAAAATTAGAGTTAAGTACCTAAACCCAAATAATCGACACATTTTATGAGGGTCTCTTTTTCGCTTATACTGCGTTATTTTTTCCAGCGATAGCTCGGCTATCACGGCAAAAAATGCCTTGTCTAACCAAAAAATAGTCTGCCTCAAAAATGACGATTATTTACGCATAGGTACTTATTTTTGTTGTTTCACTAAAGATAAGTTTTAACCACGAATACATGCATTGTGTATTCGTGGTTTTCTTTTATGGGTCAATCAGTTAATGATTTTTCATATAAGCCTATTCATAATATTTCCCATTTTGATAGTAATTTGGATGACTTTTACTGTTTTTCAATTGTATTCTCCACCTACCTTTATAGCTAGAATTTTCTGATTCTTTGCTACAAAAACCTGCCTGCCTCTAAAACCTTAGAATCAGAAAATTCTAAAAATATTTAATTCAGAATTCAAAGACATTAAACTTACAAAAATGAAAAAAATTACATTTTGCTTTATGACAATAATCATTTTGTTTGGTCAAGCTTTTGGACAAAATGATATTACTGTTTACAACTCATTTGAAGATGGGACGCTTACAGGTGGTCAACAAGCCTTTTATGGAGCAGCGGGTCCAGAAGTGATAACAGATGCTGTAGAATTTCCACAGTTTATCAACTTTTATGACATTGATGTTGACAACTTTGGACTGACGATGACCTTATTTAATAATTCGGATGCGGCGGACTTAGTACTTCCAGCAGGTCGATTTGATCGATATTATTTTGCATATGATGGGGATGTATCCAATATCAGTATATCAGGGGGGTCTCCTGGTTTAACAGTCGGAGCAACTGTAACAGCCCTTCCAGCAGGATATCAAGTACCTGTGGTAGATTTATTTAGTACGGGTTATCCTTTGCCCATTACGCTTCCAGATGGTGGTTTTGTAGTTGAATTGGGTGAAGGCACAGATTTAACACAGCTTGGACAGACGATTAGTGTAGATTTTGGGTTAACAGGTA
>JAHDBB010000246.1 GCA_020630635.1 Chitinophagales bacterium | reverse complement strand
CAGTCACTAAGAAGTTCTGTCCTTAACCCAATAGCCCCGATAGTAGTGGTATGAATGTAAATGCGTTGGCTTAATAAAACGCTGGCTACATTCATAAGAACGGATAGCGGGACTTTCCATAAAAACGAAGCGGTTTACCTCTCGCTCCTAAAAATAAAAACCAAGAAAGAACCACATTTATAATTTATCATTCACCATTAATTTATATTAACCATCGAACCTTTAAGCGTCGTAATACCTGACGATTCCAAAGTGAGCATTCCAGAGCCTTTGACCTCTGCCTTCGCATTGCCTGCTAAACTCGCCGCAACATTGGCTCCAATCTCTGCATTTACACTTGCAGATGCTTTCAGATTTGCACCTGCATTTATTTCTGTATCGGTCCCTGAACTGGTTGACAAACTCGTCCCTGCTGAAATATCAACTCCTTGACCTGCACCAATTTCTAAGCCTTGTCCAACAGATAATTCCATTCCCTCACCTGCACTCATTTCAACACCTTTGCCCGAAGAAAAAGCCGTTCCTTCTTCAACATTTACTTCCAATTCTTTGCAAGCCACACTAATTTTTTCAGTTGCTGAAATACTGATATTATTGCTTGCATTTATGTTAATGTCTGTTGCACTAACGTTGATGGTTTGATTGGATTTGATGGTAATCGTCTCACTGCCGTCCAAAGATAGGCTAATAATATTGGCTTCGTCTTTATTAAATATTTTGATTTCTTCTTTACCTGGTTTGTCAATCAAATGAATCTCGTTGCCACTAGGTGTGCGAATGGCTTTGATATAATTGTCCTTGTCATGAAAATCGGATGGCTTGTTTTTTCCATGATAAACGCATCCCAAAACATAGGGACGGTCGGGATGACCATTTTCAAAAGCAACCATCACCTCATCATCTTTTTCGGGAACAAAGTAAAAACCTTTATTGTCTCCACTTGCTGAAGCAACTAGCCGAATCCAAGGCGATTTGTCAGAGCCTTCTTGCCAGAAAAATTGCACCCGAACCCGTCCCATTTTTTCAGGATCGTCATTGTCTTTTATAACAGCACCTTGTGTCTCACAAAAAGGTTGTTGGATGCGTTCATTGGGTGGAGGATGCTCTAAAGAAGCCGAAATTGCTTCAAATTGATTGTGGTAACTACCTGTACCATCTATGAAATGCCATAAATGAATGATGCGGTATTTACCATACGTTTCATTTTCTTTGTTCTTGTCAATTTTATTGCCACTCACGTTAATCTCTTGTCCTAACTTCAAACCAGAGTGATTGCTTTCACCTGAAAAAATCACCAATTCATTGGAGCGAATGGACTTATCGACTTTGATAATTTCTTTTAAGGCAGGCTTGTCTTTGACTCGACGATTGACAGAGGCTAAAGGTTCTTGGGTAAAAAAACGGTTGGATTCATCATAAGTAAATTGACCAAAGGAGTCTAAACCATTGACATTTTCACTGGAGGAACTTTCATTGACCACCTCATTTTTCAAGACATCATACGTCCAATTTTTAAACTTTAAAGGAATCAAACGAAGGGACAAATTAAATGCGTTTAGTTCTCGCCCTAAATGCAACTCAACGGCTTTACCACTTGGAGGTCGTCCGTAATACATCACTGATCCATCATAAAAATACCATTCTCCATAGTAACTGGCAATGCGATTAATGAAATGAAAGTTGCTTTCTTGATATTGGACGAGGTAATCAATTGCATCTGTAAAAGTCTCGGAAAACTCATGTTTGTAAACGCTTCCGTCGTATTGATTGACGATTGATTCTACTACATCTTTTGCGTTCATCTCTTCAAAAGACCGAGAGTTTTTCCCATCTTCCATCATGATCGTCGGGCTTTTTCCCCGAATAATTAGGTCTACACTTGATGCATAATGGCGAGAAAAAAAGACTTCTGTAACAATACCTTTAAAATAATTCTCACTATTTTTCAATTCAAATTTTGATTCAAAAGCAATCTTTACCTCTTGTCCAATACAAGTTTTGCATTCATTGAATTTAAGGTCTAAAGTCTGGTTGCTTTTTTTGCCCATTGCTGCCAACATATGGTCAACAGGTAATTGTATTTCAAAATTGTGATGACTCTCTACCGTTTGTTCAATGGTCAGTTGAGAAAAACTGGGTAGCGCATCACCTGCGATTTCAACTTGAACACTAACTTGTCTTGCCATAATAAATAGTGAAAAAATCAGACGAGAGGCAATGTCTAAATACACCAACCTCTCGTTCTGAAAAAATTAATTATTACTGAAATAGGCAGAATAAACGCTACATTTACACCTACCTAAGAAAGTCCAGTGTATGGGTAAGGAATGGCCATTTAGTTTTCCACTCCAATTAGCAGATGGGACAATCTACTATACTACTTTATGTTTTAAAATTCCCATACATTTTCGTGTGCATCCCCTCCTACGCTCAGTTTTTTGGCAGAAATCACAACGTTTTCAACCATTGGACTATTGCTTAAAGCGTCCATAGATTCGGAGTAACCTGTCAAATGAGCATCTTCAAATTCAACTTCTTTTAACGAACCTTCTTCATTTCGACGAGTAAATGTAATCTTACCACTTTTCTTACCGATAGGATCGATCATCCATTTGAAGAAGGTTGTATCATCGCTGGATTCGAGTTCAAATTGAAGAGTTCCGCCAACTACATCAGACATAGGACGACCTGTTTCGTCTGTACTTTGATGTAAAGAATAGCTGCAATGACGTAACTTGTAGGTGTTACCATCTAAATCTAACAATGCATTAAAAGCCATAATATTAATATTTAAAGTGAAAAAAATGTTTTATTCTTTATCGTCCATAGTCAACGGTCGATAGTTTATTGGGTGATAGGTGGCTGGTGATGAGTGACTTTTTAGAATAGGGACGAAGGGACGTTTCTCTTCTCTTCCTGTTTTCTTAGGGACGAAAGGGACGTTTGTGGTGCTTTTAGGACTAAGATGTATTTTTTCTTATCATAAAACAAGTCCCCTCACGTCCCAACATGTAAAAACTGAACAGTCCGTCCCTTCGTCGCTCTTTATTTTTACTGTTGTGCATATTCTGCTTGCCATTCGGCAGAGTCAGGATCATCTCCTTTCATCCCATCCAACTTGATCATAAAATTTTTGGCAGGGAAATATGGGGTCATGTGAATGTCCAAATAAATGCGATCTTTTTGTTTTGGATCTTGCTCAAAACGAAGTATCTTAAACTTTTCAATCAGCTTGTTAGGTCCTTTAATACCATCTAAAAAGTTGATAATCTGACGGCGAATATCTCGTTGGGTATTCATATTGAAATTCTCGAAAGCTCTTCGATTAAGGAAGTCAATCAGTACCTTTGTCACATAGTCAAATACCCGAACCACCGAATAGGTTTGTAGTCCTAAGTTATCGCCATTGAATAGGGTTTTGGCCGAAAATGCCATCACTTTTCCATATTCGTTGACCATTGGGACTAAGCCTATTTTTTCTAAATTGGACAACTCGCTTTTTTTGAGTTTAAACTTTACCCCATCTACTTCATTGATTCCCCCAAACTTTTTTCCTGCCGTTACTTGTGACATCAAGGTTTTGTAAATTTTTCCTGCTAACGCTCCAGAAGGTGGTACAAACAAAGGCTCTTCTTCTCCTAAATCTTCGTATTGTTCACGCCCGACCAAGTAGTTACAAGTCATTATCACGTTTGAGCGATAAAGATCACCACCCGTTAAATTGGCTGCTTCAAAAAGATCAACCACATCATCAGAAGAATCCAAATCCTCAAAGTCTGTTACCAACATTACCTTATTTTCGTTGGCAATTTTCGCCCATTTTTCGACTACTTTATTAGAGCCTAAATAACCTGGCAACACCAATAAAGAGTAGTGATCTCGAAGGTCTAAACGATCATATCCCATCTTCAATTCTTCGGCTATTGCATCAATGAAGTAGGTATTATCTAAGTCTGTCAATTGCTCCATTTCGGCATTCATAATATTGACATTCTTGAGCTTATCTGACTCTGTATTTTTGTAAAACAAAGCGACAGAACGGTAGGATTTTTCTAAATCGTGGGTGGCATCAATGGCTTTTTTCAAATTAGATTTTAATAAACCTTCTGCCTCTGATGTCTTTTCCTCACACTTACCCACCATATCGCCCACATTATCTGCCTCGCCCAATAAAGCAATCCAATCCTTTAAACGATTTTTAAGTTCTGATCGATCCGCTTTTTTTGAATCATCATTTAAGAAAATGCGTTTACGAGCTTTTCTTTCAGGACTCATATTATTTAGTCCTTCGACAGAGGTTTCTAAAATATTAAAACCTCCAAACTTTCCGAGCGTTGCTAACTGTGCGTCCAGCCCGCCCGCTTGTTCTTTGACGGGAGCCGCCTGTTGTTGTGCTTCCTTTTCTTTTTCAGACATAATTAATTATTTTTTATTTCAGTAATTCAAGTGAAGTGACAAGTTGTAGGTGACAAGTGACTCAATACATCATTACTAAGAATAATGGAGTTCAAATCAGCATATCATTTCGTCTTGCACTATTACTTATCGCAAATGAGCAATGTAAACAGGGTTGGGTTGACTTAATTCTGTTCTTGCCAAATTTTCCATTGCTCCAAAGAAACGTCTAAATGAACGAGTGTAAACGCTTCCTCTGTTAACGGGTGAAGGGTCGTTGATATGAAATACGCCTCCTTGATAACCTGTTACCACTCTTACATGAGGAGCAGGTGCTAAAGTGGCTACCCACAAAGGACCATGTTCTTTCATCATTTGGTGAATCCCTGCTCTTGTATAAGAGGCAGAAGGCGCAATTTGAAATCCGTATCTTTCTAAAATATAATGGTCATTAGGGTTTAAACCATTACTAAATGCTGGCATATAATTGACTCCTCCAGAGTTGGCGGCTAGTAATCTATCAGAATAGGAGGCTTGATTTTTCCAGCCTAAAATCATCGCTATACTTGCAGACCAACATGACATAGAGGAGGTTTGTGAAACCAATGGAACGAGGTATCTCATTGTTATTTTTGATTTTTAATTATAAATATTAGCATGTTTTTTAGCAATGGGATACATATATGGGTTTTATCCTTCTGATGCTTCTATCTCTTGTACCAACTCATTAAGAGCTGCCAAATAAGCCGCTTTAGAATCAGGATCATTCAATACTTTTTGTAACAACTTATTGGATTTTAGACTTTTCATAAACTTTTGGTAGTTTTCTCGTTGTTGGTCTAATCCTTGCAAAAAGTTACTTTGATTGGTAATTCCTTTTTTGCCAAAATTGCCTAAATGCTGAAAAGATAGTTCTTCCTCAACAGGCGCACCTTCTGCATTTTCAAAGCTCATTTTTACTTTTGGTTGAAAGTGTTCAAAAACTTCTTCCACCGTTTTCAAACCAGATACGATGTCTGGTTTTACAGGAGCTTCACCTGTTAATTTTTCCACCATCAAGGTTTTATTTTGTGCCAAATCCGTTATCGCTTCACTAGCATCTCTAGGGACTTCTTGTCCACCCAATTCATATTTCATAGTCAAATTTTTTATTTTTGAAATGTCTTCATCCTAAAGAATGAAGTCAAAATTTTTTGTTTTTCTTTTGAGACTTTTGTGGTAAAAAATCTTTTTTTAAATCTTCCAGTCTAACTTATCTTCTTCATCCAAAATCAGGTTAATTTGCGAACCTTTGCCTGCTGTTCCAGCAATAATCATCCTCGAAATAGGTCGCCTAATTTTGGAGCGAATTACTCCTTTCAAGGGTCTTGCTCCATACTTGGGTGTAAAACCTGCCAAAGCCAAATGTTTGCGGGCTTCTGGCGATACTTCTAAAGTGACTCCTTGCTTGGACAATAACTTCAAAAGTTTGGAAAGGTGAATATCAAAAATACGTTCTACTACTTCCTCTGATATAGGCGCAAAAGGTACAATTTCTGTCAAACGAGCCAAAAATTCAGGTCTAAAATATCGGCTCATAATCTCCATCATATCCTCTGTTTTGGGCTTTATTCCTTCCCCAAACTTTTCAGCTACAAATTCACTCCCAATATTGGAGGTAAATAGGATAATAGCATTAGAAAAGTCTCCCTCTTTGCCCAAACGATCATGGATTTTTCCTTCATCTAAAATTTGTAAAAAGACATCAAATACCGATGGATGCGCTTTTTCAATTTCATCAAACAGGACCACTGAATACGGATTTTGTCGAATTTTATTGACCAATAAACCGCCTTCTTTGTAACCCACATAACCAGGAGGCGCACCATATAATAAGGCAGCAGAATGTTCTTCTTTGAATTCGGACATATCAAAACGCAACAGAGTGCTTTCATCATTAAACAAGAACTCTGCTACTGATTTTGCCAACTCAGTTTTACCTGTTCCTGTCGGTCCCATTAAGAAAAACGAGCCAATGGGTTGCCCTGCTTTGAGTAGCCCAGAACGGGATTCTCGGATGGCTTCGGCTAAGGATTGAAGGGCGTGGTCTTGCCCCACGACTCGTTTTTTCAGGGCTTCTTCCAATTGCAAAAGTTTTTCACGCTCTTGCGTTTGTATCTTTCCCAATGGAATGCCCGTCTTATGAGAAACTAATGCTGCTATATCGCTTTTGGATACTTGTTCATTCTTACGAGTTGATTTTTCCTGTAGTGTTTTTAGTGTTTTTTCGATATATAAAAATAGAGCAGTTGCTTCTTCCAGTTCTTCGACTTTGGTTTCATCTTCCAATTGATTGAGTAAAATGGGACTTACCTTACTTTGTAGTTGCTGATAAAACCACTCCAATTCGGGAAACTTTTCCTTATCTTCCATTTCATTTAACTCCGTTTCCAAATCTTTTAAAACAGTTTCTGATGTTTCATCCATCAATCGAATAGCGGCCATGGTTCTATCCATTAAGTCAATCGCTGCATCAGGTAAACGACGGTCTTTTATGTAGCGTTTAGACAATCTTACTGCTTCCCAAATGGCTTGTTCTTCTATTTTTAATTGATGATGTTCTTCGTAAAATGGAAGTAAAGTCTGCATCATTTTCACCGTTGTTTTGACATCGGGCTCTTCGACTTTGACCACCTCAAAACGTCTGCTAAAGGCCTCATCTGCTTCGATATATTCTCTGTATTCTTCTACCGTAGTCGCTCCTAAAACGGTCAGTTCTCCCCTTGCCAATTCAGGTTTTAAAAGATTGGCTGCACCTGCGGCTCCTCCCATTTTATCCATCAAGGTATGAATCTCATCAATAAATAAAATGGCTCTTTCAAATTGTTTGATCTCTTTAATAATTTTTTTGAGACGGTCTTCAACTTCTCCTTTATAAGAAGCTCCTGCTATTAGAGAACCCACATCTAATTCAAAGATAGTCGCAGATTGCAGATGAGAAGGCACTTGTTGTTCGACGATATTTAACGCAAAACCATCTATAAGGGCAGTCTTACCAACTCCTGGTTCTCCGACTACGATCACGTTGGGTTTCGTGCGCCTTCCCAATATTTCTGCAATCGTACGAATTTCACTATCTCGACCAATGATAGGGTCTATTTTTCCTTCACGAGCTAAGTTGGTTTTGTCTATACAAAACTGATAGAGTGCTTTGGTAGAGGTTGTTGCTTTCTTCGTAGAATTGCCCTGACCGTTGGCGTTTGGGGAAGTAGGTTGAAGGGCTTCTTCTAAGGCTTCATTTTCTAATTTTGCTTGAATCAAATCCTTTTCAACTATCGGAAACGTTTTGAGTTGATCTTTGGTAAATGCAATATTGGGTTTGCTCATGGCAATCAATAGGCACAAAGGTGTCAGCATCGACTCAGATAATTTGAGTCGTACAATCTCGGCTGTTTCCATCACTAAATGCACTTTTGTATCTCCTGTTGGACTCTCCGAAACTTTAGCGGATTTAGGTTCATTTTCTATACGGACATCTGCCCAGTCTCTCAAATAGTGGATGTCTATACCCAAAGCACCTAAATAGGAAGCCAAACCAATCTCGTTGTGCAAGATAGCCTTCAGAAGATGCGCTGGAGAGAATTGGGCGTTTTGGTACTCTCGGGCTATGGATTGAGCAATTTGTATAGATTGTTTGACCTCCTCTGTATATTGCATGGTATCAACCATTGTGTTGTCTTATTTTGTTATTAGTAACGATTAAAAAATAAGTCCAGCATTTTGGGAAAAGAGATTTGGGTTCAAGACAAGGCGAAAAACGGAATCATAGCAGGGCTACGATGAGTATTTTCAACGCTGGATTGGATCAAAAGATCACTACCAAATGTGGAAGTTATTTTTTTCTCGTTACTTACGGAACTTTCACTATATAAGACTGATAGAGGTAAGCGTTTTTGAAATCTTTGTGATTTTTTTATTGGGGACAAGCGACGGGTGGTTCTGTTTGTACTTTTGTGAGGGGTGACTTTCGGTTCTTTCGTGACTGCATCCTAAAGAGTGAAGTAAAACTTTTTTCTGTATTTTTTTATTTTTTGGAGCGAAAGGTTGGTCTAATGGTAAATTGTGAATGGTGAATGATTAATGCAGTTCATTGTGTGATTTTTCTTTTTTAGGAGCGAAAGGTTGGGTGCTTCGTCGTGTTGGAAAGTCCCGCTATCCGTTCTTATTGCTGCGGCTTGGCTAAGATACAAGGCACTTTGAAAGTGCCTTGTCTAGGCTTGGCTTCGAGCAGCAATACCACTTCTATCGGGGCTAGTTGGGAAAGGACAGCAGGTTTATGGTTCTTATTTGTCATCGTGGGCTACTCATCTAAGGTTGTATCATTGGCAACTCATTTTACAATCAAAGAAAAAATGATCGCTTCAATTGGATGAAGCTTCTCGTCAAAGAGGCAATCCGATTGATAAAGAGAAAGGAGTCTATTAATATAAATCAATCGG